>CALARR010000423.1 GCA_937889015.1 uncultured Planctomycetales bacterium
ACCTGAACGTGGGCCGCGCTCCGGCGGACACCCTGCGGGTCGTCGACGCCCTGCTTGTCGTGGACCACGGTCGGCCGCGGAACCGTGCCTTGTGCATGGTCGTAGTAGGAAACCATGTCCAACAGGTACCGTTTGCCTTGCTTGGCTCCCCCGTACACGAAGAACGTCTTGTTGGCCTGCCTGGAATAGACGGCAATAGGCACGTGGTTGGCCGTGTAGGTGCCCTGGCCACCGGAGTTCTTGTCGCCATACTCGCTGAACTGCCCCAGTGTGAACCAGATGCCGCGGTAACCATCGTCCTTCGGGGAAGTCTCGGCCCGCGCGACGCCGCACGCGGTCGACAACCAGAGCAGACCGCAAGCCAGGCACATCCACACGCGCAAGATCGACATGCGTACCTTCTCTATGAGCCAGCCATTTGTGAGGCGAACGAACCGATAACGCATTTCCAGACCAGGTACTCGTGGTTTTTGATGACCCACTCCCGAGTCCTTTGGATTCTGTGATTGGACATCGGATTCCGCAATATGGGGCAATCGCTCCACCCTAGGGTTGAATCGATCCATTCGGCGACTTGTATTCCATGAGTTCGATCACCGCTCCGTCGTCAGTCTGGAAGAAGGCCACCACGGCGAAGCCCACGTCGAAGGGCTCCAGGAGGACCTTCATCCCGCGCGAGGCCTCGCTGATGCTCTCCACGCGATAGGCCACGTGCGGTCCGACACGCGTCGGGCCGGTGACCGGACTGTCGGGCTCGAAACGGAGCCACTCGATGCGGTAGGGATGCTTTTGGAAATCGGTGATCCACACGCGGGTCGGGGCGATGAAGATCTCGCCCGGCTTCTGCTCGGTCGTCACAATGCCGACGTGGTCGAATTGCATGGGTAGACCTTGGGTTTTGGGTCTTGGGTTTTGGGTCTTGGGTCCTGGGGCGAGCGGCAGCAGGCCTGAGACCCGAGACCGAAGAGCTACTTCAGTTCAACTACCGTATTGGTCCTCGATGATTCCGTGGCGGCGAGCATCAACTCGACGGCGTTACGGGATTCTTCGGGCGTGATTCGATCGGGGCGGCGTCCCTCGCACACGCAATCGGCGAAGTACCGCAGTTCCGCGCGGAGAATGCCGAATCGCTGCCCAAAGGGATGCGGCCAATACATGGTGTCGGGGAACTTGTTACCTTGGGCGTCGTGGATCTCCAGACCGGCCTGGCCGCAGTTGATGTAGATGGCCCCTTCGGTTCCCAGGACTTCCATCCGCGCGTCGATCTGATAGGGCGTGTTCTCAGGCAGGTGCCAGACCGACTCGACCACGCCCACGGCGCCGTCCTCCAGGCGAAACATGGCCCAGCCCGCGTCGGGATACTTGTTCGTGCCCGGATGGACTTCTTGGGCATAGACGCTCTTCGGTCGGGCGCCGCTGAACCAGAGCATCAGGTCGGCGTCGTGGATGCCGTCGCCCATCAGGGCCGATATCTTGTCCAGCACCTGGCGGCCGATCGCTTTGGACAGATTGCGCCGGGCGTGCATCGAGACGATCCGGCCGATGCGTCCTTCGGCCACAGCTTCCTTGGCCATGGCCACACGCGGATCGAAGCGGCAAATGTGCCCGACCATGAAGATCCCCTCGGCCTGGCGCGCCGCGGCCAGGATGCGATCGCAATCGGCCAACGAACCGGCCATGGGTTTTTCCAGCAGGACATGCTTGCCGGAATTCAAGGCGTCCACGGCGATCTGGCAGTGATCGTCGATGTGCGTGGTGATGCTTACGACATCGACCGCCGGGTCGGCCAACAACTGGCGATAGTCCTGGTAACAGCGCGTGACACCGAAGCGTTGAGCCACCTGGTCCAATCGCTCGCGGCGACGCGTGGAAAAGGCGGCCAACTCGATTCCCGGCATGGCGGCCAGGCTCTCGGCATGGACCTCGCCGAACCAGCCCAATCCAATCACGCCCCACCGCACGGTCTTGCTTGTCGACACGATGGAAGTCTCCGTCAGTACGGGTTCTCAGCGAGCCTTGGGCTCGCGCACCAATAGGATTCGGTCCACATAGACGGCCGTGACCTCGCCTGGTCGCTTCGGCGGAGCGGCCCAGAAGTACTGGCCGCCATTCAAGTCGTGGG
Source organism: uncultured Planctomycetales bacterium (assembly GCA_937889015.1). Lineage (GTDB taxonomy): Bacteria > Planctomycetota > Planctomycetia > Pirellulales > Thermoguttaceae > CALARR01. Next base: position 2,123 of record CALARR010000423.1, read on the forward strand.
TCCCGAGGTCGATGACCTTGTAGCCCTCGCCCTTCAGGTCTTCGACCTTGAGCGTTCGACTGACGATCCCCTTCTTGGCCGCCGCGTCATAAATCCCCAGTGTCATCGCCTTCCCGGCGGTGGCGGTGGCCTCGACGCGCACGAACATGTAGCAGTGCCACGGGTTGCCGACCGCAACATCGTCGGAAACATGATATTGCAGTGCCCACTCGTGATGGTCGCCCGGCATGCGTGCGGCCATCCGGTCCGAGGCCTGCGGATCCTCGGCCAGGGCGCCCCAGTTCTTGTGCGCGCTGAGCGGGTTGAACTGGTTGTCCTGGATGTCGAGGCAGCGGTTGGCTGGCAAGCCACGGCACATCTCCGGCAGCGGGGCCGGTTCGCGAAAACGACGGCGGAGCAGTTCCTCGTACTCGGAAAACGGCCTCCGCTCCCGGTATTCACCCGCCTTGTGCTCGTGGGCCAGGGCGATGAACTCCTGACAGGCGGCACGCGGGTCGCGCGGGCCCAAGAACTCCAGCCCTTGAAGTGTGGCCACCTGCTTCAAGGCATCGTAGCGCTGCAGCCAGGCGTGGTCCAGTGAGAGCCGTTCGCGGCGGACGCGCTGCGCGAGCAGGGGGTCGCGTGCCACGGCCGCCGTGGCCTTTTCATAGTGGCGCGTGGCAGAATTCAGATCTTCCAGCCCAAGCCACTTCGACGTATCGGGCATGAAGCACCGCAAGTGGACGCGTGAGCGTTGGGCGGCATCGTGGAGCGTATTCAGATAGGCGCGGAGGTGGGGAGCCGCCGGCCCGTAGTAGCCGGCCATGAATTCATCGATGAGTTTTTGCGGATCGGCCTGCGGATTCCACATCAGGTGCGCGATGACCCATGCGCGCATCCGCACGAAATCGCCAATCCGGCTGCCATGGTCTCCTTGTTCGAAAAGGCCTACGGTGTTATGTTTCACGAAGAACTGGATGTTTGGCCCAAGTACGCGCAGGTTCGGGTGGGGGAGCACGTAGTTGGAGAAATTGGTCACATAGTCCCAGATGAACAACTGTGGAGCGATCCGGCTCCAGCCCTCGATGTCGGCGCGGAACTTCTCGTTTTGGGCACCGACCGCCAGAGGCTCGACGAACGAGCACTCGATGGAACAGAGGCGGATCACCACGTTCTTCCGCGGCTTGACGGATCGGGGCGGCTGACGCGTGTACTGGTAAGCCAGGGTTTCGACCAGGACGTCGGGAAATTCCTTCTCAATGTCGGCCGCCACGGCGTTGACGAATTGCAGGAGCAAACCGGCCGGTGATCCCTCGGCCTCTTCCACGGCCGCACAGCGCGCACATTCGCAGCGACCGTGCCAGTCATTCTGGCTGATGGAGATCAGGCCCGCCTGGGGATCCTTGCGCAGCTTTGCCAGGGCATTACGGACCAACTCCTGGCGCATGGCCTCGTTGGTCAGGCACAGTTGGGCGCGCTCGTGCGTCCGCTTGCCCTTGATCTCGCTGTACCATTCCGGGTGCTGAGCAAAGTACTTCTCCGGTGGCAAGAGAGGGTAAAACGTATGCACGAAACCGGCGAACGTGTAGTGCCCGCCATATTCCGCCGGGATCGGATTGCTCTGGCCGTTGCACTTCGAGCGCGCGGCAAACACGCCGTTGGACATATCGGTGTAGTAGGCTTCGCGATAGCGCAGGGGTGGGGCGTAGCGCACGGCGAGGGGCGGAAGTTCCAGCGTTGGCTTGCGCGGCGTGTAGCTTTCAGTAGAAGTCCACCAGCGGCAGCCGACCACGTCTTCCAGGAACGTGTAGACCGCGTACAGGGTTCCACGCGGCCCTTGTCCGGCCAGCACCAGATGTTCCCCGACCGTCTGCATCACGATTCCGTCGTGGCCCAGGGTGGCCAGGTCCAGATCAGGCAGCAACTGCTTCAGCCTGGCCGACGAGCCGACCACGATTTGCCGGCCCGGCCGGAGCGGTTCGTTGTCGCGCGAAATCGGCAGGGTGGCGCCGGTAACTTCGGCCAGGTGCTGCTGGAGTTCTCGGGCGGCAGTCGCCTCGACCGGCAGCGCGGCAGCGGAAATCACAATCGTGGCATTGGTCTTGCCTTCCTGAACCAGCGGCGGGGCCGACCAGGCCGAACCACACGACAGCAAAGCGACCACAATCGCTGATAGAGAACGCATGCGAGGATTCCAGGCAAGAAGGCGAGGCGATCAGACCTGCTCGGGAATGACGTACGGCGGACGGTACACGTCGCGCTTCAGCAGTTTGTCGGCCTCGGGGTCGTTCACGAAGCGTTCGGTCTTGGGATCGAAGTGGACACTGCGGCCCAACTTGCAGGAGATCTTGGCCAGGTGGCAGACGCTCGTGGAGAGGTGCCCTTGTTCCACATCGGCGTTGAGGTCCTCGTGCCGGCGGCTGCGCATGGCGACCACCCAGTTGTGGAAATGGGGAGCGCTCTCGGCTCGCCAGAACAGCGGGTCCATCTTCGTGGGATCGGTTTCCGTGCGATCGGTCTTGAAGGGGCCTGGCTCGTGCTTGGGGCCCATGAACGTGTAATAACTGCTGTAGTCGGGGAAGATCATGTAGCCCTTTTCGCCGAAAAAGATCTCGCCCACGCACTGGTTGGGGGCCACGAAGGGATACTTGTCGCGCATGTCGGCTTCGGCGTTGGTGTACCAGTGCCGGAACTCGAAGGTCACGAGCACCTTGTGGTCGGCCCACTTGCACATGAAGGACTGGGTGTTGGGCGTGTCGGCGTCGTCATCCTCGCCGGGCACGAAGCGATCGCCCATCGACATGACCGTGATCGGGTGCGTGTCCAGTCCCAGCCCCCAGCGAATCTTATCGATGTCGTGCACGGTCTGGTTGGCCACATCGCCGCTGCCGAAGTTCGACAGATAGTACCAGCGACGGTGCTGGAAGCTGCTGTACTCGACCATCTTTGCCGGTCCGACCCAGGCATCCCAGTCCAGCCCTTCCGGTACTGGCCGGGGGTTGTGCTTGCCAAGGTTGGCGCGTGTCTTGTAGGTCATGCCGCGCGCCATGTAGAGCTTGCCGATCAGGCCTTCGTGGAGCTTCTGCATGCCCTCGCGCACGTTGGGGCTGGAGCGGTTCTGGGTGCCGATCTGCACCATACGCTTGTACTTGCGCGCCGCCTCGACCATCTTGCGTCCTTCCCAGATGCACCAGGTGGGCGGCTTTTCGACATACACATCCTTGCCGGCCTGGCACGCCCAGATCGTTTGCAGGGCGTGCCAGTGATCCTGGGTGGAGAAGCTTACGGCGTCGATCGACTTGTCGTCGAACAACTTGCGTTGTTCGGTGAAGGTGGCCAGTTTCAGGCCTTCCAGGTCGGGGTAACGCTTGGTCACCCCGTCGAGCTTGCTCTGGTCGCAGTCGCAGATGGCCACGATCTCGATGTTGTCCCGCTCGGCGATGGCGCGCAGGCTACCGATGTGACTGCGCATGCGTCCTCCCAATCCCACCAACCCTACACGGATGCGGCCGTTGGCGCTTTGGGCACTGCGGGCAAGGGCGGGCAAGGCAATGGCCGCGGCTCCGGTTGCGGCCGAGGTCTTAAGAAACTGGCGACGGTTGGCGGCAGACATGGCGATCTCCTGGAACTGCAGATGCCGATAGGGACGTGCGGAAGCGTTGCGAGCGGAACGGGAAGCTCCGTCTTCGTGGCCCAACGCGCCCACCCTGAAGGTCACGACGGCTGGCCCACAAAACAGGAAGCCCCCCACAACTCAGGCAATCTTGGAGCCGGTCCGAAAACCTGTCGGCAGCTCAGTGCGGCTGGGCCGCCCGACTTGGCTGAGGCGGTTCTCGGATAGGTTCTAAGGGCCGGTCCCAGAACCTGTCGGCAGTTCGGGCCCACTGGGCCGCCCGACTTGGCTGAGGCGGTTCTCGGATAGGTTCTAGGTATTCTCGGCCCGCGATGCGGCCGGCGTCAAGGAGATCTTGGCCGGAAGTTTGTAGAGTTTGGGCCGCCCTGCGATTGACGCCGATACTGGGCCGGGGTTTGACCCACGTGGCCGCGAAAGACCACGCCCAGATACTCTTGGTGCCGGAATCCGGTCTGCAGCGCGATCAAGCGGATGGGCATGTCCGTTTGACTGAGCAGTTCCTGGACCCGTTTCAGGCGCACGCGAATGATCTCCTCGTGCACCGAGCGGCCGAGCAGCTTGCGAAAGCGGCGTTTGAGAACGGTTCGCGACAAGGATACATGCGCGGTCACATCCTCCACACCGATATGGTCGCAGGCGTGCTCGCCGATATAGTGCAAGGCCGACGCGATATCGGGATCGGCAATCGCCACGATATCAGTCGACTGCCGGGCGACGACGCCGCGGGGCGGCACGACGATTCTCTCCAGGCACCGGCCGCCGGGCCGATCCATGAGTTGCTCCAGCATGACGGCCGCCTGGTAGCCGACCTCCTCCGGATTGTGCTCCACGCTTGACAAAGGCGGGCGCGACAGTCCGCAAATCACTTCGTCGTTATCCACGCCGACGACGGCGATTTCCTCGGGCACATTGAGCCGGGCGTCGCCACAGACGCTGACGATCTGATGGGCGCGGAGGTCGTTGCAGGCCATCAATCCGACAGGCTTGGGAAGCGACTTCAGCCATTGCAGCAGGGCCTCTTCGTGCTGCAACTCATAGTCCTCGCTGTCGGCAATCAGGGACTTGGCGCGGCGGCGGCGCGGCTCCCAGACGTGGACCGGGTATCCGGCCCGAGCCAGGTGCTCGGCGAAATGCGTGCAGCGATCGTCCGAGGAATGAACGCCCGGCAACCCGCAGAAGGCGAAATGTTTCAGGCCGCGTTCCAGCAGGTGCTGAGCCGCCAGGCCGGCAATTGCCCCATTGTCGACCAGGACCGCCGGAGTCCGGCAGCGTCCCTGGTGTTCGAAGAGGTCCACGACCGGGACTCCCAGGCGGCCCACCAATTCGGCCAGACGCCGGTTCTCGATCCGAGCGATGATGCCGTCGCCTTTCCAGGTCCGCAACCAGGCCGGGGCCGATTCGGCCAACTTGCGTTCGCTGAAGTAGACCTTCCAGCGACCGTGAATCTGCACATACTTGCCGATGCCTTGCAGGACGGCGCGTCCGTAAGCCCGAGACCACTCCACCAGCAGGGCAACACGACGTATGCTGGGTCTGGGAGAGACGACCTTGGCGGGGGTCATGGCGTTCTGAGCCCGAGGCGTGCGGGAATGGACTGATGCGGAGACGGCAGGCGGGTTTCTCTATTATGACAGAAGACGCGTCCGATTGGGCAGGACCGACCTAAAAGGGGAGGCACGGGGCGATTTTTTGTTGACACCCCCACTTGAGTGTGATATCGTGGTGTGTTGAATAGGGCGGCCCAGGGCAGCCGGTCTTGGACAGGCTCCCAGCAGGCGATATTGTTGGGTGAAGCGTCGAACACGTCTTTGATCAGAGGGTCGATCGATCCACATGACCATTCGCAAAGGCTGGGGCTTGGTTTGCGCATTGACGGGAGTGCTGGTATGGGCCCAGTCCGTCCCAACGGGAGCCTGGGCTCAGGCTCCCGACTCGCCGCGCGCCGCCATCATGGAATCGGCGTCACCTGCGGCGCCCACGCCGGCTACGACGGGACCGAATACCGCATTGGACGGGGACGAGGCCAAGTTGGCCATCGCCCAAGATGAGCGCGGCCAGGCGATCCTGACGCTGGAGTTTCCTTGGAAGAAGTGCGCGCGTCCCTCACTGCAGATGGCCTTGATCCTGGACGCGCAGGCCGATCCGACCAGCTTGCAGCCCTTGCCGTTGGATGGGGGCCCTGCCCTGGAACTCTGGCAGGCCCTGGTCAACAAGATCAACAAGCCGGTACACGCAGGTTCCAGCGAGTTGCTGCAGACCGTGACCACGTTTCTGCCCTTGGGCCGGGGCCCCCTGCTCCGCGTGCGCGGAATGGTGAACTCGTTGGGCAAGGCCGCAGCCTACGGCGTGGAAGACAAGGACCGGACAGCGGTGGTCTTCTACATGCCAGAAACATGGTCCGACGCGGCCGGCACGTTCCGCCTGCGCGTGAGTGAACTAGGGCAAAACGTCAAGATCGGCGACCAGGCACGCCTCCGGGTTTGGGTCCTGAGTGAAGAACGGGTGCTCTGGGCAGGAACCATCGACCTTCCCGCGACAGGGCCGCAGACGTCGGCCCTGCCAGAATCCGAACCGGGGACTGCCACTGCGGCCCCCCAGGTATCGCCGCCGCTCGGATCGCATCCCCTCGCCGAGCCCCCCGGCCGTCTGCCGGCCTTCCGAGAACCAGCGCCTCGCGAAACACCAGCCCCGGCGACAAGCCTGTCGGGCACATCCGGCCCCACACAGGGCCCTGGTGCACATTCCGAAGGAGAACCTTCCGGCACATGGCAGCCGCGTTCGCCAGACCGAGCCGCACAGCCGCCGCCCGGTTCAACCGCGGCCATGCCTCCCACCGAAACGACGCCTGCCCCGGCGTCGGAGCCAGTGCCGGTGGAGGTCGTCCCGGCGCCACCGCCCGCCACGGCGATTATGAAATCGCCGCAGAATGTACCCGAGAGCCACCCCAGCCAGCCTGAGTGGCCAGCAGCGGCCGAGACGCCCAAGCGTTCCGGGATAGACTCCAGCGAGACGCCCCAGTCGAGTCCGCCTCTGCCGTCTGCAGCCCCGGCGACTCTGCTTCCGGGCGCGGCGGCTGTGTCGCCGGGCGAGGCGTCGCAGCCCCGTGCGGAACCGGTCAAACACGATTTGCGCGAGATGTCCGTCGACGAGTTGGCCGCGCACATCGAGCAGACCTGGGGGCCGACCATGTCCCCTGCGGTGCGTAAGGCGTGGGTCGGCGGTTGGTGGAACTACTACAAGGTCAACAACCCCGAGACGGTTCGACGCGAGGTCTTCATGAAACTACTGAAGACCTGCTATCGCGACCAGCAGCCGGGCGAGTTGAAGGAAGCCTTGGCACTGCTGTATCTGCGTCTGAAGCAGAAGCCGTGAATGGCGTGAAAGCCGTCCGAACACCTCCCGTCACGGCCTGTTGCTGCTGGTCGATAGCGTTTCTATGGCATCTCCGCGTCCCATCCTGCTGATCGACAACTACGACAGCTTCGTGTACAACCTGGCTCGCTACCTGGAGCGGCTGGGGCATGCGACGCGCGTGGTGCGCAACACGGCCATCGATGCGCCGGGCGTCGAGGCCTTGGGGCCGGCCGCCTTGGTCCTTTCGCCGGGGCCATGTACGCCGCAGCAGGCCGGCGTCTCGCTGGAACTGGTCCGTCGCTTCGCGGATCGCCTGCCCCTCTTAGGCATCTGCCTGGGGCACCAGACGATCGCCGCAGCCTTGGGAGCGCGGATCGTTCGCGCGAGAGAACCGGTGCACGGGCGCAGTTCGGCCATATTCCACGATGGGCAAGCGGAGTTCGCCGGGTTGCCCAACCCGATCCAGGGCGCACGCTACCACTCCCTGGTCGTGGATGAACCCTCGCTGCCGGTAAGTCTGGCCGTCTCGGCGCGCACCGCCGATGGCACCGTGATGGGCATTCGCCACCGCCAGCGGCCGGTGGTCGGGCTACAGTTCCATCCCGAATCGATCCTCACCGAATGCGGCTACCCAATCCTGGCCAATTTCCTTCGCTGCGCCGGGTTGCAGGCGCCCGCGGCGCCGCCCACAATAGCGGATGAGTTGAGCAATGAAGGATAGTGCTGCCGACAAACGAGGGACGAGTTATGGCGATCCATGCGTGGCTAGCGGGAGTGGTAGTCTTGACGACGTACACGGTGGGCACGGGGGCCGAAATTCGTGAGTTCTCGCGGCTGGCCCAAGGATTGCCGACCGTCGAGCAATCGGCACGCGATCTGCCGGTCACTTGTCAGGCCGATGTGGTGGTGGCCGGCGGCGGGGCAGCGGGCGTGGTCGCGGCCTTGACGGCCGCCGCCGAAGGGCTTTCGGTCGTGCTGGTCGAGGAGCGGAACAGCCTGGCCTGCGAACCAACCGCGACTGAAGACCAGGCCGATGCGGCCCCGCGTGCACAGTCGCGCGACTCGCTTGCCGCCAAGCTGCTGGCCGAATGCCGAACGGGTTCCAAACTGGACCCCAAACGCTGCAAAGGCCTGCTCCATCGCCGCGTAGCGGAACAGGCCCGGATCCGGGTGTTCCTGTTCTCGATGCCGGTCGGTATCGTGTTGGACAGCGGCAGGGCTGGGGGGCTGGTGGTGGCCAACCGCGCCGGGCGTCAGGTCTTTCTGGCCAAAACGGTGATCGACGCCACAGAAGATGGCCGAGTTGTGGCAGCCGCCGGCAACAAGCCGCTTGACGGATTGGTCCTGGCCGGACCGGTGTCCGCCACGGCCAAGCCGCAAAGCCTGGCCGAGGCCTTGGCTCACGGTGAGACGGCGGGGATTCAAGCGGTCCAAGAGGCCCGGAAATCGCCCGACTGGCCAGCCACGCAACCGCCCAGCGACAAACCAGCGGCCTTCGGCAACGGCGCGCAGGTGAAGGAGTTGCTGGCTGGCCCCGACTCGGGCACGCGTTATCCGGTGTTACGCCAGGCAGCCGTCAACCTGCCGATTTCCGAGGAGGTCGACGTCTTGGTGGTGGGCGGCGGGACCTCCGGGGCCTTGGCGGCCATTGCCGCGGCCCGGCAGCACGTCCGCGTGGCCCTGGTCGAGATCCTGCCCAACCTGGGCGGCACCAGCAGCAACCGCGTGACGACTTATTACTGGGGCGTGCCCTGGAAGAGTCATCTCTCGGAAGAAATCGATGCGCCCATCCATGTCGGCCCAAGCCTGAACAAGATCGGCTTGGGCAAGTTCCACTTCTCGGGCAAAGAAAAGAAGACCGTGCTGGCCGATTTGGCAGCCAAGGCCGGCGTCAAGGTCCACCTGCGCAGCTTTGCGGCCGGGGCGGTGGTGCAGGGCAATTCGCTCCTCGGGGCGGTGGTCGAGAACGCGGATGGCCGGCAGGTGATTTTGGCCCGGGTGGTGATCGACGCCACGGGCCATGCCGACGTGGCCGCGGCGGCCGGAGCGGCGTTCGACGTGGGTCGACCCTACGATGGCTTTGTGCATGAAGCAGAACACGGCCCGCTGCGCGACGCCTTGGATCCCGAGGACATTTCGAAGTTCTACGTGCGATCGCCCCAGTCGGTGCTGAGCCTGAACCTGCGTGAGAGCCGGCGAATTCGCGGCGACTACACGGTGACCTTCGACGATGTCCTGGCGAGCCGGCGGTTCCCCGACGTTGTGGCGCGCTGGCGTTCGAACTACGACACCCACTTCCCGCACTCAGCCAATCAGGAGGCGCGCGCACAAGACTGGATGGCCATTCTGGGCCTATTTCGCAAGCCGCTGTGGGGTGATATTCCGTACCGCGGCATCCTGCCACAGGGATGGGAGAACATCCTGGTGGTGGGCAAGGCCTGGTCGGCCACGCACGACGCATTGATCGGCGCGCGGATGCAGCGCGACTTGCAGCACTTGGGCGAGGCGGCCGGCGTGGCCGCGGCTCTGGCGTGCCAGGGGAAGACAACGCCACGGGCGTTGCCTATCGAGCGATTGCAGCACGAACTGGTGCGGCTGCGTGTGCTCTTGCCCGAGGATGTGACCGAATCGCATCTTGTTCATGGCACCGCGCCACGGATCGATCTGGCAGCCATGGCGCAACGTTTGGGAGGCGAGCAAGCGCTGGACGCGATGGTCGAGTTGTACCTGGCGGGCGGCGATTCGGTGCCACACGTCTTGCCGCTGCTGCAGTCCGAGGACACGGCGGTTCGAACCGAGGCGGCTCTGGTGCTGGGGATGCTTGGTCGCCAGGAAGCCGTGCCGGTATTGCTGGAGCGGTTGGCGGCGCGCGATCCGCGGACCTTCGCCTTCAAATTGCCCGACGCCTCAAACCGGCCATCCGTACCTGTCTTCTGGTCGGCCGCGATCCTGCTGGGACGACTGCGTGCGGCCGAGGCCGCGGGGCCCATTCGAGAGTTGATCCAGGACCCGGACAAGTGTCCGCCGAGCCTGGCTTCGTTTGCCATCGTGGCCTTGGGACAATTGGGGGACCGATCGGCGATCGGCTTGATCAGACCCTATCTGCGCGTGAGCAAGCCGGTGGGTTTGCGCGAGGAGAACATGCGATCCGATGCCCAATGGGGCGTACAAACCAATGCCGCGCGCGTGCTGGCTCAATTGGGCGACCATAGTGGCGTCCCGGTACTGATCGGACTGCTGGAGGCCGATCAATCGCAATTACGCAGCTACGCTCAACGCCTGCTGGAAGAGGCCACCGGCCAACGCTTTGGCAAGGACCGTCGGGCTTGGGAAGATTGGCTGCGTCGGACCAAGGGCGCGCAGTAGCTCGCGTGGTCCCTCAGGCACCTTGCCCCGTCGAAGGTCCCCAATGACAGAGATCCGAAACACCGATGGGACGCAACGAGCAACCCGGGACGCCCTGTTGACCTACTCGGCCCAACGGGCCATGGCGTACCTGGTCGGCCTCGAGGGGCGGCCTGTCCGTCCGTTGCCCGAAGCGGTGGCCGCGCTGGCGCAGTTCAAGGAGCCTTTGCCCGACAGCCCCGCGGATCCACGGGAAGTGCTGCGTCTGTTGGATGAGGTCGGCTCGCCGGGGACTACGGCCATGGCCGGCGCGCGGTTTTTTGGGTTCGTCATCGGCGGTGCGCTGCCCGTGACCCTGGCCGCCAACTGGTTGGCCGGCGCCTGGGACCAGAACTCGGCCCTGTACAATGTTGCGCCGGCAACGGCGGTTCTGGAGCAGGTGGCACTGCGTTGGTTGCTCGATTTGTTTGGGCTCCCATCGGATGCCGCCGGCGCGTTCGTCACCGGGGCCACGGTGGCCAACTTCACGGCCCTGGCAGCAGCGCGCAACGCGGTGTTGCGGCAGGCCGGTTGGAACGTCGAGGCCGACGGGCTGTTCGGCGCGCCGCCGATCACTGTCGTTGTCGGTGACGAGGCCCACCCCACCCTGTTCAAGTCGCTGGGTATGCTAGGGCTGGGGCGAAGCCGAGTCCTGCGCCTCCCCGTAGACGCCCAAGGGCGAATGCGCGTCGACACGCTGCCCAAGCTGTCCGGCCCGGCCATCGTTTGCGTGCAAGCGGGCAATGTCAATACCGGCTCCTTCGATCCATTCGCGCCGATCTGCGATTGGGCTCATGCCGCGCGCGCCTGGGTTCACGTGGACGGCGCCTTTGGGCTGTGGGCCGCGGCGGCGTCCTCGCTGGCGTCGCTGGTTGCCGGCATGGCCCAAGCCGATTCCTGGGCCACCGACGCTCACAAATGGCTGAACGTACCCTACGACTGCGGCCTCTGTTTTGTGCGTGACGCATTCGCACTGCGCAGTGCCATGGCCATCACCGCCGAATACCTGCCGACAGCCAGTGCACAGCGCAACCCGTCCGACTACACGCCCGAGTTGTCACGACGCGCGCGCGGAGTCGAGGTATGGGCCGCCTTGCGTACGCTGGGGCGTGCCGGGCTGGCAGCGATGATCGAGCGCTGTTGCCGGCACGCGCGCCGCTTTGCGGAAGGCCTCCGGACTGCCGGTTACGAGGTATTGAACGACGTGGTGCTGAACCAGGTCCTGGTGAGCTTCGGCGACTCCGAGGTCACGCAGCGCGTCATCGCGGGTATTCAGGCGGAGGGTACCTGCTGGGCCGGTGTCACGGTGTGGCAGGGACGGACCGCCATGCGGATCAGCGTCTCGTCGTGGGCCACGACGGACGAAGACGTGCAGCGCAGCCTCGCGGCGATGCTACGCGTGGCCGGTTCTTTCCAATCAACAACGTGCTGAACATAATGCGAGCGATGACCATTCCCATGTACCCCTCCAGGAGAAGAGACATGCGAAGCCCCTTGTTTCACGCGGCCAGTGTCCATAGCATCCCAACGGGTGAAGGGATCGCCCTGTTGATTGCCTTGGCCCTGCTCACAAGCCCCTTGTCGGCCCAAACGGCGAAAAAGAAGCCGGGACCGGACGAACCCTCGCCCCAGACGCGAACCTTTTTCATCGAGGGAGTACAGTCGCCGGCCCATGTCAAGGCGATCACCGATTCGGTGATGAAGGTCAAGAGCGTGACCAAGGTCGAGGCCCTTACGCCCAGCAGTGGATACGCCAACATTTCCTTCGACCACCACGCGGTGACGCATCAGCAGATCGCCCAGGCGATTGCCGACGCGGGCAAATTCCAGGCGTCGTTCCGCTTCAGCATCCCGGACTACGCGGGCAATGCGGAGAAGATCGACGCCATCTTCGATCGCGTCAAGGAGGACGTGAAGATCGTGCTGAGCGACAAGGAGAAGAGCCAGTTCGTGCTCACCTTCTTGCCG
>CALARR010000424.1 GCA_937889015.1 uncultured Planctomycetales bacterium
CGCGGTCCTGGTGGGAGACGAAGGGAGCCCACGCGCGCGGTTCAGGTCTTATGCGGCTCGCTGTCGGCCCAGAGCCCGTGCAACACCAGCAGACCGGCGCCGACGACGAGCATGCTGTCGGCGATGTTGAAATTGGGCCAGTGATAGGACCCGAGCATGACGAGGATCCAGTCGCGCACGGCGTGGGCCGGTTCGCCGGCCATGTGGCCCGCGCCGAGCGCAGGCCATTTCAGGCCGTGCAAGGCGAGGCGGTCGAAGAGATTGCCCAGGATGCCGCCGGTGATCAAGCCGAGGGTGACGGTCAGGAAGCCATCCACGGCGGCGCGAAAGAGGAAGAGGTAGCAGACGATGGCCACCGCGGCGAGCGTGGAGAGGGTGGCGAAGAGGGGCCACATGCCCGGCCCAAGGCCGAACAGCGCTCCGGGGTTGAGGCTGGTCTGGAAGCCAAACACGTCGACCCAGAGCCAATAGGTTCGGCCGCCGGGCATTCCCAGCCAATCGAACATCAGGCGCTTGGTCAGCAGGTCGGCGAGGCAACCGCCCAGGGCCAAAGCGGCGAACAGCGCGTAACGGCTGCGAGGAACCGCCGGCATGGGCCGTTCCCCTTAGACTTCTTCCTGGGTCTGGGCACACTTGATGCACAGGCCGGCGTACGGGATGGCGTTGAGCCGGGCCTTGGCGATCTTGGCGCCACACTCTTCGCACTCACCGTAGGTGTCGTCTTCGATCCGTTCCAGAGCGGCCTCGATCTGGGCGAGGGCGTCTCCCTCGTTCTGCATGAGACTGAGGGTGAATTCCTGCTCGAAGTTGTCGGTCCCAATGTCGGCCATGTGAATCGGCATACTCGAGAGGTCGCCGTTGGCTTCCGTGCGGTTCTTGCGCAGCGCCGCATCGGCCATCTGATTGACGTCGCCCCGCAGACGCGCACGCAGAGCGAGAAGCCGTTCCTTGTAGACCTTCAGTTCCGCCTTTTTCATGGAGTCCCCTTTCGGCCTAATTCATCGGGCAAGCCCGGTTTCCTGGTCCTCAGAAAAGCATGCTGTCGCGAATTCCCCGCAAGAATCCGGAAAGTCGGCCTCCCGTTGCTGAGCCTCGCGAGATCGCTCAGTTGAGACGCAACAGAGAGCCCCAAGAACATCAATTCTAAGAAGGGCAAAGCAGCTTGTCAAACGCCGGAGAAGCCGCGGGCGAGGACAAGCTTTTCTGCCGCAAGCACTTCGAAAAAAAAGCGCAATTCCGGACGGGCGCGTGGCAGCACGGCGATCGAGACAGGGGCTTTGGGTGCCGGATCGCACAAAAACCGGTTGGCAGTACAAATGGCGGTGTTGGGGATGGGGTGCTGGGCTCGGTCCGACAGGGCCTGGCCTGCCCTGGATGGGCGGCGGCCTTGAACGCAAGCCTGGGGGTAGATTAGACTGCATATGTGGGCAGGACCGCACACGGTGCGCGCCCGCATGGCCACCGACATCGCCTGACGACCGTGCTGAGCACGGAGCGGTGGGCGTCTGCACCCTCGTTTGTAGAAAGAGCGAGCCATTTCCTCGACCAATCTCGTTTGCCAACGGTGTATTGCGCCCGACTGCGGCGCCAGCTATGACCTGGGCCAGGTGCTGGTGGCTTGTCCACGCTGCGGCGCCTTGTTGGACGTGGCCTATGAGTGGGACCGCTTGCCGGTGCCCAAGTCGTTGCGGGATTTTCAGCAGAAATGGGCCCGCCGCGACGATCCGCACGCCTTCAGCGGCGTGTGGCGGTTTCACGATCTGTTGCCCTTCGCGCCAGTCGAGCAGTGCGTGACGATCGGCGAAGGCCAGACCTTGCTGCAGTCGTCGGACGGCGTCGGCAAGTACGTGGGCGTGCGCCCGGGGCGGCTGTGGCTGCAATACGAGGGCATGAACCCGTCGGGCAGCTTCAAAGACAATGGGATGTCGGCCGCGTTCACGCACGCGCGCTGCGTGGGCGCCACGCGCGCGGCTTGCGCCTCGACCGGCAACACCAGCGCCTCGCTGGCCTTGTATTGCTCGGTCACCCGGTTGATGAAGGCCGTGATCTTTGTGGGCTCGGGCAAGATCGCCTACGGCAAGCTTTCGCAGGCCTTGGACTACGGCGCCTTGACGGTGCAGATCGCGGGCGATTTTGACGATGCGATGGCGCGGGTCAAGGAGGTTTCGAAGGAACTGGGGATCTATCTGGTCAACAGCGTGAATCCATTCCGCTTGGAAGGCCAGAAGACGATCATGCTCCGCGTGTTGGAGGCCCTGCGCTGGGAGACGCCGGATTGGATCGTGGTACCGGGCGGGAACCTGGGCAACTCCAGCGCGTTCGGCAAGGCCTTCATGGAACTGCGCGCATTGGGCCTCATCGACCGCGTGCCGCGCCTGGCGGTGATCAATGCGGCCGGAGCGAACACGCTGTACGAATTGGTGGAGAAACGCGGCTTGCGCTGGAACGGCGGCCGTTACGACGAAGCACTGGCCCAGCAGTTCTACGGCGAGATGGACCAGCAACAGCGGCGCGCCTCGACGATTGCCAGCGCGATCGAAATCAATCGGCCGGTGAACCTGTCGAAATGCCTGCGCGCGTTGGACGTGTGCCAAGGCGTGGTGCGAGAGGCGACCGACCAGGAGATTCTGGACGCCAAGGCCCAGGTGGGCGCCGGGGGCTTGGGCTGCGAGCCGGCCAGCGCGGCCAGCGTGGCCGGGGCCAAGCAACTGGTGGCCGAAGGGGTGATCGGTCCCGACGAGCGCGTGGTCTGCATCCTCACGGGGCACCAACTCAAAGATCCCACGGCCACCGTGGCCTATCACACCACGGACCAGGAACAGTTCAACAAGGTGTTGGGCAGCCGCGGGGTGCGCCGCGCGGCCTTCGCCAATCGGGCCGTGGCCGTGCCCAATCAACTGGACGAGATCATCAAGGCCATTCGGCTGTATAGCTAACTGCGATCTGTGCGGTTCGCAAAGCGGCGACGCGGAGTCGCAGCAGGATCGCCGTGCTCGCCGGATGCGGCTCTATCGGGAGAACAGGGACTATCATGAATCGTCTTCGGATTGCCATTCACGGGGCGGCTGGCCGGATGGGCCAGAAACTGGTGGCCGCAACCCTGGCCGATCCCGCGCTGCAACTGGTCGCGGCCGTGGATATGCCCACGCATCCCAAGTTGGGGCAGGACGCGGGCACGATCGCCGGCGTGGGGCCGGCGGGCGTGGTCTTGACGGGCGACCTGGCCGTCGAGGCCGATGCGGTCATCGATTTCTCGCTGCCGGCCGGGATGGAACGCATCACGCAGACCTGCCTGGCGCGACGCGTGCCGCTGGTGGTGGCGACGACGGGGCTCAGCGCCGCGCAGGTCGAGGCCTTGCGCGCCGCGGCGCAGCAGATTCCGGTGGTCTGGGCGCCGAATATGAGTGTGGCCGTGAATTTGGGGCTGAAATTGGCGCGCGTGGCCGCCGAGGCCCTTAAGGACAAGGACGCCGATGTGGAGATCCTCGAACGGCACCATCGCTTCAAAGAGGATTCGCCCAGCGGCACGGCCTTGAAGTTCGGCGAGATCATCGCCGCGGCCATGGGGCAGACGATCCAGCGCCACGGGCGCGAGGGCCGGCCCGGGCGCCGGCCGCACGAGGAGATCGGCTATCACGCCATTCGCACGGGCGACAACCCGGGCGAGCACACGATTGTCTTCGGCATGATCGGCGAGACGCTGGAACTGACCGTGCGCGCCAATCGCGATTGCTACGCGGCCGGCGCGATGGCCGCCGCCAAGTTCCTGGCCGGCAAGCCGGCCGGACTGTACAGCATGTTCGACGTGCTGGGGCTGTGAACCTCGCGCGCAGCGTCTATGTGCTGCTGACCACACTTCGGCTGGCCAGGAGCAACGCCCCGTGCACGACCACTTCCTCGCCCAGCGCGGCGCGCAGGACGGCGTAGTTGCCGGTCAGCGGCGGGAAGACATAACGGGCGATGCTTTGCCGCAGTGGTTCGAGGAAGACTTCGTCTGCGGCGAGCGAGACGCCGCCGCCGATGACCAGCACGCTGGGGGCCACCAGCGTGAGCACCTGGGCCAGGGCCCAGCCAAAGGCGCGGCAGGCCTGGCTGAAGGCGGCACACGCGATGGGGTTGCCGTCGGCGGCGGCCCGAGACACGATCTGCGTGGTGAGCCGCTGCGGATCGCCGCCGCAGCGCGCCAGGAGTTCCGCGGCGGGGCCAGTGGGCGGTTCGCCTTGCGCGTTGGCGGCCGCCAACCGCTCGCGGACCGTGGCCGCGATGGCCCAGCCGCTGGCCAGCGACTCCACGGTCTGGTTGGATTGCTCGGCCTGCAACCCGGGACGGAGGTGGCCGATCTCGGCGGCGATTCCACTGCTGCCGCTGTGCAAGTGTCCGTCCAGGACCAGGGCCCCGCCGATCCCGCTGCCCACGTTGCTGTAGACCACCACGCGATGGCCACGGCCGGCGCCGAGCACCGCCTCGGCCAGGCCGGCGGAGTCGGAATCGTTGGCCACGACGGCCGGCCGGTGGAGGTTATCGCGGCACCAGTCGGCCAGAGGAAAACCGTTCCACCCGGCGACCTGATGGCTGTGCAGGACCTTGCCGGCAGCGCCGTCGACCGGACCGCCGAAACCGAATCCCACGGCCTGGATCGGATATTGCTGGATCAGGGGAAGGGCGGCCGCCTGGATTTGCCGGAGGATGCCCGAGGCGCCTTGTTCAGGCTGCACCGCAAGGCGGACGAGGGTGGCCAGGACGCCATCGCCGGGGCCGACGCCCAACTGGAGTTTTGTGCCGCCGATTTCAATGCCCAGATACATGGTGGTCGACCCGTGCCAGGAGAAACGCGCCCAGCAGGAAGAAGATCAAGAGGCTGGCGCTGGCCCAGCGCGCGTTACCGGTGAGGGCGATGACCAGTCCGAACTGCGCCGGTCCCAGAAAGCTGGCCGCCTTGCCCGACAGATTGAAGAAACCGAAGAATTCGGCGGCATGTTCGGGCGGAGTGAGGGTGCCCATGAGGGCTCGACTCACGGCCTGGGTGCCGCCGAGGACCAGGGCCAGGACCGCGCCCAGCAGCCAGAAGCCGGTCTGCGTTTGTACGAACATGGCGGCCACCACCAGCGCGCACCAGACGGCCAGACAGCCCAGCAAGGTGGCGCGTGCGCCGAGTCGATCGGCGAGCCGGCCGATGATCAAGGTGCCGGGCAGGGCCACTAACTGAATCATGAGCACGAACCAGACCAGATCCAACAGGCCGAATTTCAGTTCGCGCACGGCCACCGTATTGGCCTGGGTGATGACGGTCTGGATGCCGTCGTTGTAGAAGAGGTAGGCCAACAGGAAGGTGGCCACGAGCGGATAGAGCCGCACGTTGGCCAAGGTGCGGCGGACCTCAGTCGCGGCCTGGCGCATGGCCTGCGGTAGGGGCCGCGGGGCGGCGAGTGGTTCGCCGCGGTCGCGGAGCACAAGCACCGCCGGCAGCGAAAAGAGGCCCCACCACAGTCCCAGGATCACCAATCCAGCGCGGCCCTGTTGGGCCGGACTCGGCAAGCCGAGTTGCGCGCCGAAGAGAACCAGGGCCCCGAAGAGCAGTAGAGGCACCGAGCCGCCCACGTAGCCGGCCGCAAAGCCCCAGGCCGAAATGCGATTCATGGTTTGTTCGTCGGCAATCTCGCGCAGGAAGCCGTTGTAGGGGACGATCGACAGATCGAACAGCAGGTTCATCACGACCAGGGTCGGGAGGATGAGCCAGGCATGTTGCGACGGGATGGCGGCCATGAGCAGGGCGGCCGCCGATCCGCCCAGGGCGGTGACGGCCAGCCAGCGGCGTTTGCTGCGCTGGGCATCGGCCACGGCCCCGACCAGTGGCGAGAGGACGGCGGCCAGGAACATGGCCGCGGCGATCGCCCAGGCAAAGGCCACCGCGCCGGCCCTGCCCGGGAGGACCACCTCTTGCACGTAATACAGCACCAGCGTGATCAGCAACGTGGAATAGGCGCTGTTGGCCCAATCGTAGAGGACCCAGGCCAGGATTTCCAGGCGTCGCGATGGGGGCTGGGGCATTGGGGGGCGATCAGCTTTCAGCGATCAACAATCAGCTATCAGCTTTCAGCGATCCGTTGAGGATGGCGATGCCAGGTACAGGCTTTGGCAAGCCGGTGCTTACAGCTCTTTGATCCGCAGGTTGCGGAACTCGACGCGCGTGCCGTGGCCCAGGAAACCCAAGAAACCCGAGGTGCGGTGGATGCCGGGGTGCGGCTTGCCGTCGGCCGTTTCGGTGACCTGGCTCAAGTCGGCGTCGACGATCACCTGGCCGTTGACCGTCACCCGGATACGGCTGCCTTCGCAGCGGATTTCCTGGCTGTTCCATTGGCCGGCAGGCCGGGTCGAACCTTGCTTGGCGGGGATGACGCCGTAGACGGAGCCGTGGTGCTGCCACTCTTTGATGTTCTTGTGTTTCTCGGCATAGTCGTCGATGATCTGGATTTCCATGCCTTCGGTCGAGGCGTGGCCTTTTTCCGGCAGTCGGATGCCGACGCCGTTGTTGCCGCCTTCTTCGAACATGAACTCGAAACGGAAGACGAAGTCGGCGTATTCCTTCTCGGTGCGGAGCACGCCGCCGCCCTTGGCCAGGCAGACGATGTTGCCATCTTCGACCACGTAGCCGGGGCCGATCTTGGTTTCGGGGACAACCCATCCCTGTAGCGACTGGCCGTCGAAGATGCTCACGAAGCCTTGTTCGCTGGGGGCGCACACCGCCTGCTGGCGACGTCCAAACAGGCCGTCGTGCGAGGCCAACCGCTGTCGAAGCGATGGTCGCCGTGAGTGGGAGGTTTCGGCACGGGCGTCGGTCGCGAGCCACATGGCCCCGGGGCCGGCGAGGACGGTGAGGGCGAACCACAGCGAAGCAGGGCGAGCAAGGGTGCGCATGGCGTGACTCCAAAGCAGGTAGGACGACCGACAACGTGCCTATTGTGCGCGGCCGGGGGGGGCGTGTCAACGGGCGGGGGGCGAGGCTACTGGCCGTTTGGCTTCTGGAGCTCGCGCAGTTCGGCGGTGGTTTTCATCGAGCAGAACTTCGGCCCGCACATGCTGCAGTAGTGCGACTTGCCGCGGTCCTCGACGGGGATCAACTCCTCGTGCATGCGCTGCGCGGTTTGCGGGTCCAGAGAGAGGCGGAACTGCTCGGGCCAGTCGAACTGGAAGCGGGCCCGACTCAGGGCATCGTCACGCTCGCGGACGCGCGGACGGCCGCGTGCGATGTCGGCGGCATGAGCGGCGATCTTCGAGGCGATCACGCCCTGACGCACGTCTTCCAGCGTAGGCAAACCGAGGTGCTCGCGGGGCGTTACATAACAGAGCATGGCCGCGCCGAACCATGCCGCCATGGCCCCGCCGATGGCGCTGGTGATGTGGTCGTAGCCCGGTGCGATATCGGTGACGACTGGGCCCAGGACGTAGAAGGGCGCGCCCTGACAACACTCCTGTTGGCGGCGGACATTCATTTCGATCTGGTCCATGGGCACGTGGCCGGGCCCCTCGATCATCACCTGGCAGCCGCGTTGGCGTGCGCGTTGGGCCAGTTGGCCCATCACTTCCAATTCGGCGAACTGGGCCGCGTCGCAGGCGTCGGCCAGGCAGCCCGGGCGCAGGCCATCGCCCAGACTCCAGGTCACGTCGTAGGTCCGCAAGATGTCGCAGAGTTGGTCGAAATGGGTGTAGAAGGGGTTTTCCTGGTTGTGGGCCGCCATCCACTTGGCCACCAGCGAGCCGCCACGACTGACGATGCCGGTCACTCGGCGCCTCGTCAGCGGGAGGTGTTCCTTGAGCAGCGCGCAGTGGACGGTCATGTAGTCCACACCCTGTTCGGCCTGTTGCTGAATGACGTCCAGGAAATGCGCGGGGCGCATGTCGGTGATTTCGTCCAACTGCTGCGCCACCTGGTAGATGGGGACGGTGCCCACCGGGACGCGCGAGGCATCGATGATGCGTTGGCGCACGCCGCAGATGCCCTCGCCGGTTGAGAGATCCATGACCGTATCGGCTCCGCACTCGATGGCCACAGACAGCTTGGCCAATTCGCACTCAGCGCCCCCCGAAAGGGACGATTTGCCGATGTTGGCGTTGATCTTGGTGCAGCAGGCGGTGCCGATGCCGATGGGCTGCAAGCCGCGTTTGAGATGTTCCGTGTTGGCCGTGATGACCAGGCGACCGGCGGCCACTTCTTCGCGCAACTGTCGGGGGTCCAGGAACTCGTTACGTGCTACGGCCTCGACTTCCGGCGTCACCACGCCGGAGCAGGCCTGTTCGAGCTGGGTCATGAAAGCAAGAGTCTCCTTCCGCGTCAGGGCGACCCAGGGGAGCACGAGGCAACAGGCCGCAACGCCTTATCCTACCGCTGAGGCAGGGAATGTCAACGCGTGGTGGGTCGCGGGCGTACGCGGGGCGTTGCGCAGGCGGTTGACAAGGGGGCGGCGGCCGGGTAGCATTCCGCGTATTGGTCCAACCAATAAACGATTGTGTGCCGGCTCGGCCGGCGCGCGGCAGACCGACTGCAATCCAGGCTCCGCCGCAAGCACCAGACTGCGAGGCCACCATGGTTCGACGATTGGCGGGAGTGTTGGGGGTACTGGCCTGGTCCGCGCTGACTGCCGCAACCGTGTCGGGTGCAACGGTCGAGCGCCCGCGACTGCGTGTCGCCGCAGCCGAGTTCGGCCTGAGTCCAGAGCCCAACTCGCCGACGGGCAGTCGGGTGGGGGCCTTGGCCGGCGAAGTGGCCGGCCCGCTGAAGACGGCCCTGTTCCTGCTGGAAGACGCCGACACGCGGTTCTGTCTGGTGACGACGGACTTCGGGGCCAACATTCCGGCCAACGTCAGCCAGTTGGTTCGCGAGTCGCTGGCCGGTAAGCTGGGATTGGCCGTATCGCATGTGTGGCTCTTTACCTCGCACAACCACAGCAGCGTGAACCTGGCCAGCAATCCGGTGTCGCCCTATGCCTTGGAGGGCAAGATCCTTTCGCCGGCCAAGTTGTTGCCCATCGGCCAGAAGTGGCAAGCGGAATTGCTGGGGCATGCGGAACGGCTGCCGGCGCGGCTGCAGCCGGTGCGCGTGTGGTGGGCCGAGGGACACGAAGATCGCATCACCTACAACCGCAAGGGCCGGCGTGCCGATGGCTCGACCTATTTGATGCGCGAGGAAGACCGGGTGCAGGTCGGGCAAGACTATCGGGGCGATGTGGACACGCAGGCTCCGGTCGTGGTGTTCAAGAACGAGGCCGGGCAGGCCGTCGCCGCGCTGTGCCAGTTCACCGGCCACCCGGTGACCAGCTATCATCCGGAGAAGCCGGTCGTCTTCGGGGACTGGCCGCAGGTGGCCTGCGAGGACCTGGCAGCGCGTCTGGCGCCGGCCGGCGGCGTGCCGGTCGGATTCCTGCAGGGTTGCGCGGGCGACGTGAACTCCAAGGAGATGTTCTGCGGAGGCGTGAAGCGGGCCGTCGAGTTTGGCCACATGCTGGGAGAAAGCTATGTGAAGGCCCTGGCCGATCTGCGGCCGTCGCAGCGCGACGGTCTGGACGTGGCCGTGGAAACGGTCCCTGTGCCCTTGGCTCCGCTGCCGCCGCGCGATGTGTTGCAGGCCGAACTGGCAGAAATGGACGCCTTCCTCAAGCGGGCCGACGCGGGGGACGAAAACACGCGATCGTGCGTGGGACTCAACTTCCCCGAGGCGCTTTCGCCGCGCTATCGCGGCCGGTTGATCGATCCGCCACGCGAGTGGTGCCTCTGGGCCTTGGGGCTCTATGAGAAGGGACAGGCGGACAGCGTGCCCAAGCACTTGCCGTTGGAAATCGCCATCCTTCGCATCGGCGACGTGGGGATCTTGGGATTGCCCTGCGAGCCCTTTCAGGGGATCGGCCGCCTGGTACGCCGCGATTTGCCGTTGCCGCTGGCGATTCCGTGTGGTTACGCGAACATGTCCTACGGCTACATCACTGACGGGGCCAATACGGGCGACCGCGAGTACATGAGCTCGTTCTACCGTTACACGAAGTACCGACCCCCTTTTGCCAAGCCGGCCGGGGACGTCCTGGCCTATCGCGCGGAGGAGGTCTTTCGTCGCTTTCTGAAGGAGTCTGATCATCGCTGACCAACCCTACTACGAGATCGGATCGCATGCCCAGATCGACGAGGGCGTGGTGCTGGGATACCGCTATCCAGGCGACTCGCAGCCCCTGCGGATCGGCGACTACGCCATCATCCGCTCGGGGACGGTGATCTACGCCAACACGACGATCGGCCATCGGTTTCAGTGCGGCCACCACGTGCTGATTCGTGCCGAGGTGACGATCGGCGACCGCTGCGTGGTGCACCACAAGTGTACGCTGGAAGGGCGGATTCGCATCGGCCACGGCGTGAAGATCATGGCCCACGTGTACATTCCCAGCACGACGGTCATTGGCGACCTGGTCTTCATCGGGCCGGGCACGACCTTCCTGAACGACAAATACCCCATGCGCCGCGCCGCGCCCGTGCGGGGGGCGAAAGTCGGCGATCACGTGTGCATCGGTGGCGGCGTGACGATCTGCCCGGAGGTGACGATCGGCCGGAACGTGATCATCGGGGCGGGCTCGGTGGTGAACAAGGATGTGCCGCCGGACACTCTGGCCTATGGGGTGCCGGCCCGGCATCACCCGCTGCCCGAGGGGCTGGCCGGGGGCAATCTGCCGGAGTTGTTGTTGCC
>CALARR010000425.1 GCA_937889015.1 uncultured Planctomycetales bacterium
GAGGTTGGTTTCGCGCGCGTGGTTGGTTTCAAGTGCGCGGTTGGTTTCGCGTGCGCGGTTGGATTCACATACGCGTGATCGTATTTGTGTGCGCCAGACCATCGAGCACGCGCGCGACGGCCCGAAGGGACGTGATTTGTCAGCCCCGGGCGCGAGCCCGGGGGGAATCGCCGTGCGCGAGAAACGATCAGCCCTGAAAGGGCGCGCGCGTGGCACCGGGCGGGCCGGTGGAACGGTCAGCGGCGCCGCGGGTTTCGCGGCTTCTTGGTTCGCTTGCCGCGTTTTGCGCCGCGCGTGGTTGGGCGTTCGGGGCGGGGCGCGGCCTTGCCCTTGCGGCTGCGCCGCGCGGGAGACTGGCGGCCGGCGGGCGTCTTGCGGCCGTGGTGGGCCACCAGGGCGAAGTCCAACTCGCGGCGTTCCAGATCGACGCGCGCCACGGCGACACGCACCGTATCGCCCAGGCGGAAGCAGTTGCCCCGGCGGTAGCCGCTGAGGGTGTGGGCCGCGCGGTCGTAGCGGTAGTAGTCGTCGCTGAGGGCGGCGATGGGAATGAGCCCCTCGGCCGGCAGGTCAATGCCCTGGGCGAACAGGCCGTAGCTTTCCACGCCGGTGATGATGGCGTCCAGTTCCTCGCCGCGGCGCGTGCTGAGATAGCCCAGGAGCTTCAGGCGCGTCAGATCGCGCTCGGCCGATTCGGCCTTCTGCTCCTGGTCGGAGCAGTGTTCGCCCAAGACCACCAACTCGTCCAGCGCGAGGCGCGGCTTTTCGGACTTCAACAGGGCATCGACCAGGCGGTGGACGGTGATGTCGGGATAGCGGCGAATGGGCGAGGTGAAGTGGCAGTAGCACTCGCTGGCCAGGGCATAATGGCCTTCTTCGGCCGGACCGTACACGGCGCGCTGCATGGAGCGCAGCAGGGCATAGTTTACGGCGTGCTGCTCGGGCTTGCCGCGCACGTCGGCCAGCAGGCGCTGCATGGCGAAGCGGCTTTCCAGGCTGTCGACGGAGAGCCCCAACTCGGCGACGAACTCGCGCAAGGCGCGGAGCTTGCGCTCGCTGGGCGGTTTGTGGATCCGGCGGAGAAAGGGCCAGCCGGCCTGGTGAATGCGTTCGGCCACGGCCTCGTTGGCCGCGAGCATGAACTCCTCGATAATCTGGTGGCTTTCGGTGTTCTCGACCACATGGGCCCCGGCCACGCGTCCCTGACGGTCCAGGTCCACGCGCACTTCGCGGAGCGCCAGCTCCAAGGCCCCGCGGCGAAAGCGCCGCTGGCGCAAGATCATGGCCAGCCGGTGCATGCGGAGCAGCAGATCATGGACCTTGACCCCCAGACGCTTGCGCCACGACTCGGGCGAGGCCAGGAACTCGTCGACCTGCTCGTAGTTCAGCCGCTTGCTGCTGCAGATGACCGAGTTGTGCAACTGGGTGCTGGCGCGCAGGCCGTCGGGCGTGAATTCCAAGAGCGCGGTCTTGGTGTAGCGGAGCTTGCCGGCCTGCAGGCTGGCCAGGCTGTTGGAGAGGATCTCGGGCAGCATGGGCACCACGCGATCGGGCAAATAGACGCTGGTGGCGCGCTGCCGGGCCTCGCGGTCGAGGGCCGTGTGGGGCTGGACCAAATGGGCCACGTCGGCGATGTGCACGCCCAAGAGCCAGTGGCCGTTGTCCTGCTCGACCAGCGAGATCGCGTCGTCGAAATCGCGCGCGTCGGCCGGGTCGATGGTGAGCACCGTCTCTTGACTGAAGTCCAGCCGCTCAGGCGGCGCCGTTTCCTGGAAGGCCTCGGCCAGGCGGCGTGCCTCGTCCAGGGCATCTTCCGGAAAGCCCTCGGGCAGATCGTACTCGCGGAGGATGGAGAGCGTGTCCACGCCGGGCTTGCCGCGCGGGCCAAGCACCTCGGTCAACACGCCTTCGCCGTCGCGGACGTGCGAGGGAAAGCGGACCATCTCCAGCACGACCTTGTCGTCGGGCCGCGCGCCCTTGGCGCCGGGATCGCCGACATAGATCGGCTGGGCGAACAGGGTGCCGTCGACCTGCACGTAGCCGGCGCCGCCGGATTCGAAGTAGGTGCCGACGAACTGGTGCGTATCGCGTTGCACGATTTCGACCACCGCCCCTTGCGGGCCAAGCTGGCGACGGTCGCCGCGGCGCAGGAGTTGCACGGCCACGGTGTCGCCGGTCGAGGCGTCGTGCGTGTCGGCCGGGGCGATGTAGATATCGGCCGGCGGGGCGTCGGCGGGGCCCGCGAGTCGGGGCCGCACAAAGCCGACGCCGGAGGCCGTGCGGCGGAAGACGCCGATCACACGCTGGTCCTGACGCGATTCGCGATGTGGCGCCGCCGCCGAGCCGGCCGTCTGGACCAGGCGTTTGTCGCCGAAGACCAGCTTGCCTTCGCGCACCAGGCGCTTGATGGCGCGTTTGACTTCCAGGGCCTGGGTCCTGCGCATGCCGAGCGCCTGGGCGATGCGACGGGCCTTGACCGGCTGGTAGTCGGACCGGAGCACGAGGTCCAGGATAGCGGCCTCCAAGCCCGGGTCCGACTCGGAGGATGGCTTGTTCATACTTCTACTCTTGCGTCTCGGGCTCGGTCGGCAGCGCGCCGTCGACACCTGCGTTGGCGTATCCCTTGAAGAGCCGGCGGCCGAGGTTGGGATTGAAGTGGGTCCAGGGGCTGCCGACGTTCGGATCGTCGCGGATCTGCTGTTGGAAGGTAA
Source organism: uncultured Planctomycetales bacterium (assembly GCA_937889015.1). Taxonomy (GTDB): domain Bacteria; phylum Planctomycetota; class Planctomycetia; order Pirellulales; family Thermoguttaceae; genus CALARR01. The sequence continues at coordinate 2,712 of CALARR010000425.1, forward strand.
AGATCTTGGCGTCCAGGTTATCGAGACAGTAGAGGGCCACGGCCTCGACGGTCATGGGCAGCTTGGGGCTGCCGTATTCGTACTCGCCGTGGTGGCTGACGATCATGTGTTTCAGGCGGAGGAGGATCTCGGGCGGAAAGGGCTCGCCGGAGAGGCGTTCGGCCTCGCGCGCCTTGCGTTCCACCAGGCTCACGGCCATGACCAGATGGCCGACCAACTGCCCTTCGTCGCTGTAGGCCAGTTCCCGTTCGTAGCTCAGTTCGTCGAGCTTGCCGATGTCGTGCAGCAGGGCGCCCATCAAGAGCAGGTCGCCGTCGATCTGCGGGTAGCAGGGAGCGATGCGCGTGACAATTTCCATCAGGCCCACGACGTGCTGCGCCAGGCCGCCGCGGTAGGCGTGGTGATTTTTGATGCCGGCGGGGGCCAAGGCCATTTTGCGCATCAATTCGTCGTCGACGAGGATGCACTCGGCCAGATTGCGGAGATGGACATTGGTCATGCCGCGGAGGATCTCGCCCATGCGCACCAGGAGCCGATCGACTTCGACCGTCGGCAGGGGGCAGAAGTCCTCTTCGCGGACCTGGCCCGGATCGACGCGCGTGATGCGCGTGGCGATCAACTGCATGGCGCCCTGGAAGAGTTGGGTCGTGCCCTCGACTTGCACGTAATCACCGTTTTCGAAGGCGCGGTAGATGGCCTCGGTGGCGTTCCACATGCGGGCGGTGATGGTGGCAGACCGGACGCGCAACTCCATTTGGAGATAGAGGTTTCCGTTCCGGTTGGGCCGCAATTGCTTGTCGGCGGCGATGAACACCTGGTTGACCGACTCTTGATGGCCGAGCTGGCACACGTAACGTCGCGGCATGGTCTCTCCCGAAAAACAGGAAAACGGCAAAGTCTGAGTGATTCTAGGACCTGGCCCCCTGCTCCACAAGGGGGAGACCGCCCCATCAGGGCTGTTCGGATCGCACAGAAGACTCTAGAATGTCCCCTTCTGAGGCGGCGATGCGGATGACTCTTCCCATCTCCCCTTGGGAGGCGGTCGCGGCGAGTGGACACTGCGGCCGCCATGCGTCAGCACGCCCTTAACCCTCCTCTTACGACGGTCGAACTATGCGCTGGACTCAGACACTGATCCCCACCATGAAGGAAACGCCCGAAGGGGCGGAAATTCCCAGCCATGTCTTGATGCTGCGCGCGGGCCTGGTGGGCCAATTGATGGCCGGGGCTTATACCTACCTGCCGCTGGGGCTGCGTTCGCTGCGCAAGGCCGAGGCGATTGTGCGTCAGGAGATGAACGCGGCGGGCGCGGTGGAATTGCTGATGCCGGCCCTGACGCCGCTGTCGTTGTGGGAGCAGACGGGGCGCGTGGAGGCCTTTGGCGACGTGTTGATCCAGTTCTCCGTGCGGCGGCAGAACCGCAAGGTGCCCATGGCCCTGGGGCCGACGCACGAGGAAGTGATCACGGACCTGGTGTCGCGGCACGTGTCCAGCTACCGGCAGATGCCGATCACGCTGTATCAGATCCAGACCAAGTTCCGCAATGAGGAGCGGCCGCGCTTCGGCGTGCTGCGGACCAGCGAATTCCTGATGAAGGACGCCTACAGCTTCGACACGTCGGTCGAGTCGCTGGGGCGCAGTTATGAGAAGATGTATGCCGCGTACTGCAAGATCTTCGAGCGTTGCGGGTTGGTGTACATGCCGGTGGAGGCCGAGAGCGGGCCGATCGGCGGGGACGCCAGCCACGAGTTCATGATCCCGGCCGACAATGGCGAGGACGTGATCGTGTGCTGCGCGCAGTGCAGCTACGCGGCCAACCTGGAAAAGGCGGAGATCGGCGCGCGCGGGGGGCGTGCGAGCGACGAACCGCTGCAGGCGCTGGCCCAGGTGGCCACGCCCGAGGCAAGCACGATCGAGCAGGTCACGCGGTTTTTGAAGTGCCAGCCGCAGCAGATGATCAAGACGCTGATCTACGTGGCCGACGGCAAGCCGATCGCGGTGCTGGTGCGCGGCGATCACGAGGCCAACGAGAACAAGATCCGCCGCGCGGCCGGCGCGAGCAAGGTGGCCCTGGCCCCGCCCGAGATCATTCAGCAGGTCACCGGCGCGCCGGTGGGCTTTGCCGGACCGGTGAAGCTCAGGCAGCCGATTCCGATCTATGCCGACGAGGACGTGCGTATCATCCGCAACGGCGTCACTGGCGCGAACCAGGCCGATACGCACCTGACGGGCGTGAACCTGGAGCGGGACTACCAGGTGCAGACCTTCGCCGATCTGCGCAACGCGGCGGCCGGCGACCCCTGCCCACGCTGCAGCGGCCGGCTGGTCCAGCGGCACGCGATCGAAGCCGGGCACGTATTCAAGCTGGGCACCAAGTACTCGGAGGCCCTTTCGGCGCGGTTCCTCGACGCCCAGGAACGCTTGAATCCGATCATCATGGGCTGCTACGGGATCGGCATCAATCGCATCCTGGCCTCGCTGATCGAGACGAACTACGACAACGCGGGGATCCTCTGGCCGGTGGCCTTGGCCCCGTACGAAGTCTGCCTGGTGCCGGTCAACGTGGCCGACGCGGAGAGCGCGCGCGTGGCGCAGGAGATGCACGACGCGTTGATCGCGGCGGGCGTGGATGTGCTGCTGGACGACCGGGACGTGCGCGCGGGGGTGAAGTTCAAGGACGCGGACTTGATCGGTTTTCCGCTGCGCGTGGTGATCGGCGAGCGCGGCCTGAAGCAGGGCAAGCTGGAGATCAAGTGGCGCTGGGAAGAAAAGGCCGAGATGCTCGACCTGGCGGGCGCCACGGAGAGGATTGCCCAGTTGATCGCCGCGGAGCGGAGCAGCGGAGAGCGGTTCCGCGCACGGCGATCCGGTTAGCGGTCGATCCGATTTGAATTCACGGGCGTCGCACACAGAAAGTGACGGACGATTCGGGTGGCGTGCCCACGCTGGTCGTGGGCCTGCAAGAGATTGACGTCCCATGGCCTTGCAAGCGGGGCCATGGCACCCAGCTTGTCCAACGCGTGGGCTCGCCCACGCGTGTTTCCTGCACTGCCGGACAAGCCGGCCGTGGCCCCCGGCGCGCATCGGGCGATTATGGGCGAAGCCAGCCTCCACTCCCCTGCCCTGCTCTTGTTAGCCGCCTTCAGCCGGCATGGCGAGGCCCTGGACTGGACACGGCGGCGCGCGGTGGCGGAGTGGGGTCCGCTGGCCCTGGAGAGCCCGGTCTTCGAGTTCCGGGAGACGCAGTACTATGAGCGAACGATGGGCACGGGGCTGCGCAAGGTGTTCTTCCTCTGCGAACGGTTGTTCGACCCGAGCCAACTGCCGGGCGTGAAGTTGCAGACCAATGCCTGGGAGCAGGAGTATGCCCTGACGGCCGGCGCGGAGGAGCCTCGGCCGCTGAACCTGGATCCGGGCTACCTGACCTTGGCCAAGCTGGTGCTGGCCTCGACCAAGGACCATTCGCATCGCTTGTATCTGGCCGAGGGGATCTATGCCGAGGTGACGTTGTACTATAGCCAACGGCGGTGGCAGGCGCGCGAGTGGACCTATGCCGACTATCGCCGCGCCGACTACCAGGAGTTCTTTTCGCAGGGTCGCGAGTATCTGCACGCGCGCTTGCGGGAGGCGGAAACGGCATGAGTGGGAGTGAAGTGCTGCTCTTCCTGTCGGCATGCACGATGCCCAGCCTGATCCTGGCCTGGGCGGGATGCTGGCTGCTGCGGCGCTGGGCTTGGCAGTGGGGCCTGGTGGATCGGCCGGGCGAGCGGAAGATCCACGTCCGGCCCATGCCCACGGCCGGCGGACTGGCGATTTGGCTGGCGGTGGTGGCGCCGTTTGCCGCCGGGCAAGGACTGCTGGCGGTGGTCGCCATGCCCGCCGGCGACTGGGCGCGGGACCTGTTGCCGCAGTTCGTGCTGCCACACCTGGGCGGCCTGCGCCAGCAGGCGGGCATGTTGTGGGTCCTGTTGGCGGGCGGCACGCTGCTGGCGGGGCTTGGGCTATGGGATGACTTGCGCGGCTTACCGTGGTGGTTCCGGCTGCTGGTGCAGACGTTGGTGGCCGTAGCGACCGTGGCCGCCGGCTTCCGCATGACGGTGTTTGTCGACCTGCCCTGGCTGACCCAGGCGCTGAGCGTGGTGTGGATCGTGGGCCTGATCAACTCGTTCAACATGCTGGACAACATGGACGGGTTGTCGGGCGGGGTGGCGGCGATTTGCGCGGCCCTATTGGCCGCGACCGTACTGCTGGCGCCCGAAGCCACCGCGGGTCCGCAACTCTTTGTGGCCGGACTGCTGCTGGTGCTGCTGGGGAGCCTGCTGGGTTTTCTGTGCCACAACTGGTCGCCGGCGCGGATTTTCATGGGGGACGCCGGGAGCTACTTGGTGGGGTATATCCTCGCCACCGCGGCCTTGGCCGGGACGTTTTCGAGTGCCACGGCGCCGCGGCACGCGGTTTTCGCGCCTTTGTGTGTGCTGGCCGTGCCGCTGTATGATACGATCAGTGTGGTACTCATTCGGTTGCGGGCCGGCCGGAGCCCCTTCGTAGGGGACAAGAGCCACTTCTCGCACCGGCTGGTGCAACTGGGGATGTCGCCGCCCCAGGCCGTGCTGACCATTTACTTGGCCACGGCCACGTGCGGTTTGGCGGCTTTGGTGCTGCACCAGGTGGATGGCACCGGGGCCGTGGTTCTGGTAGTTTCGGTGGTCTTGACGTTGTCGCTGGTGGCCATTCTGGAAGCGGCGGGCCGCCGGCAGGGGCCGTAGGTGAAGCAGCGGGCATCGATTCATGTCCAAACATCGCTCGCGCTCAACACGCTCCAGAAAGCCGGCCCTGTCTTCGCTGCTCTCGCCGGAGTTGGGCGATCGCCTGCGTCCCTGGCTGTTGGCGGCCTTGACGGCCCTGCTGGTCTGCCGTCCTTTGTTTCCCAGCGAGACGGTCGCCACGGAAGGGGATGGATTGCCGGTGGTCATGCTCTGGCTGGGCCTGGCCTGCGTATGGCTGCTGTCGGTGATCGTGCTGCCCGAGGTTCCCATCCGGTTCTGGCTGGTGGATGGCGCGGTGCTGCTGCTGATGGCGGCCTATACGGGGGCAGGGATTTGGGCCGTGCTGTACGCAGCGCGGCGGCCGGCGATGAACATGCTCTGGGAATGGATCGGGATGGGCGTGGCGTTCTTGCTGGTGCGGCAATTGGCCGCGGGGCGCCGCGAGTGTCGAGCCCTGATGGCCGTGATGATCGCCTTGGCAGTGGGGCTTTCGTGTTACGGGCTGTATCAGTACGTGTATGAGTTGCCGCAGACACGCGCCTACTATGCGACGGACCCGGATGGGGCGCTGCGCGAGGCCGGAGTCTGGTACGAGCCCGGCTCGCCGCCGCGTTACCTGTTCGAACAACGGCTGGCCAGTCCCGAGCCGCTGACGACCTTCGCGCTGACGAATTCGCTGGCCGGATTTCTGGCCCCATGGTTCACGATCCTGGCGGTGTTGGGGATCGCGGCCTGGGCCGAGCGGCGAGCGCGCTGGTTGTGGTTGGGGGCCTTGGCCGGCTGCACCCTGGTGGGGCTGTGCCTGTGGCTGACCAGGAGCCGCAGCGCGTATGTGGCGGTCGCCATGGGACTGATCCTGACCGCGATCGGCTACCGGCATGCATTGCAGAACCGGGTCCGACGCGCAGTGCTGATCGTGGCCGGTCTGGCAGGTCTGGCGGTGGTGGTGATGGGGCTGGTGAATCGTTCCTGGCTGGACGAGGCCCAGAAGTCGTTGGGGTATCGCCTGCAGTACTGGCAGTCGACGCTGCAGATGATCCAGGAGAAACCGCTCACCGGGTGCGGGCCGGGCAATTTCCAGAATGCCTATACGGCCTACAAGCTGCCCGAGGCCAGCGAAGAGGTGGCCGATCCGCACAACTTCCTGCTGGAGATCTGGGCCACCGGAGGCACCGGCGCGGGCCTGGCCGCGGTGGCGGTGCTTGCCGCGGCCCTGTACTTGCTGTGGCCGCGATCCCGTTCGGCGCTGCGCGAAAGCGGCCTGCGCCAGGCGATCCTCAGCGACCCCGGCGGTTGGCACGGCGCCAGCGACGGTCCGCAACTGTTTGCCGACGCAGAGGCGGACCGGCCAATTTTCGTGGTGGCGGGGGCGGTGGTCGGTTTTCCCTTGGCGTGGATCATCGGGGGCTTGGGGTCGTCTCCGCCGAACTCGATCCTCTTCTGGCTGGTGATGCCGCCGTCCCTGGTCTGCCTGGGGCTGCTCTGGAAGTGGATTCGCAGCGGTCGCGTGTCGCCATCGATCCCGGCTTTGGGCGCGGTGGTCCTGGCCATCCATTTGCTGGCTTCGGGCGGGATTGGCTTCCCGGGCGTGGCCCTGTCGCTGTGGCTGCTGCTGGCGCTGGCCTTGAACATTTCGGAGACCGACCGCGTGCGCGTCCTGCCGCGCATGGCGACGTATGCCACATTGGGCCTGGTCCTGGTCCTGTTGGCGGTCTGCTATGTGACCGGCTACAGTCCGGTGCTGGGGGCGCGTGGGTATCTGCGCATGGCGCGTGTGGAACCGGATCGGGCAGAAGAGTGGCTCCAGGAAGCGGCCACCGCCGATCCCTACGCGCGACTGCCCCTGGAGCACCTGGCCGAGATGGAACTGGCGGCCTGGCGGTCCGGCGGCGATGCGAAGCACTTGAGCCAGTTCGAAGAGTATGACAAGTGGACGCTGCTGGTGGAGCCCAATTCGGCCGCGGCCTGGTTCGCCTCGGGCAACGACTACTTCGAGATCTATACCAAGACGCGTCTTAAACGGAACCTGGACCGGGCCCTGCGCGCGTATCGCGCGGCCGTCATGTATTATCCGAACAGCGCGCTGTATCGGGCCAGGCTGGCCCTGGCCCATCAGGCGGCCGGGAACCTGGCGAGTTTTGAGGATGAAGCGGCCAAGGCCCTGGAACTGGACGAGGCCACCCCGCACGTGGACAAGAAGCTGCCCGAGGAGCTTCGCGAACGGCTGCGCCAAGGTGGCGGGCCGGGCGGCAGGGCCGCTGGCCGGAGCGAGCTGCCGGGCGGCGGGGCCGCCGGCCGGGGCGAGCTGCCGCTCGAGGGGCAGCAACCCGCTCCCGTTGGTCGCTAGGGTCGTGTCTCGTAATTGAGGGTAGTTATGCGGCAGCGCGCGGCGGTCGCCGCGATGAGCAAGCCGATCGATGTTGGGCCGAAGGCCCAGCCGTTCGCCCAGCCCAGGTCAACGGCCTGGGGAACAGGTACTCCACTGCAGCGCGACGGGCTGAAAGCCCAACCGTTCCTTGAACGAACGGCTGGCCCGTTGGGCCGTTCAACCCGGCGTATACGACGTTTTCCCAGGCCGTTGGCCTGGGCTGGAATAACGGCTGGCCCGATGGGCCGTAGTATGTGTC
>CALARR010000426.1 GCA_937889015.1 uncultured Planctomycetales bacterium
TGGAGCGAGAGCGAGAACATTCGCTGGAAGGTCGCTTTGCCTGGCCGGGGCCGTTCCTCGCCGGTCCTGTCGGCCGGCCGGATCTGGCTGACCTTTGCGATCGAGCAGGGGGTCACGCGCGCGAGGGTCGAATCGGACGACTGTGCGCTGGCCGAGCACATCGCGTTGGGGGTGGTGTGCCTGAATGCGGCCGACGGGCAATGCGTGTGGAAGACCATGCTCTACGACGTGGACAAACCGGCGGCCGTCCACTGGCTGAACAGTTGGGCCACGCCGACACCGGTTGTCGAGTCGGACCGGGTGTACTGCGACTTTGGCATGTATGGCACAGCCTGCCTCGACAGCCAGACTGGCAAGGTGGTCTGGAAGCAGCAGTTCGCGGTGGATCACCAGGTTGGGCCGGGCAGTTCCCCGATTCTGTACGAGGGACTGCTGATCCTGGTGCGTGACGGGCGCGACGCGCAGTACGTGGCGGCGTTGGATCGCAGCACGGGGCGGCTGGTGTGGAAGACGAACCGGCCGCCGCTGGAGGCAACGGTCGGCAACCGCAAGAAGTCGTTTTCCACGCCGCTGGTGATCCACCACGGCGGCAAGACGCAGATGGTGGTGCCGGGAGCCGAGTGGGTCGTGTCTTACGAGCCGAACTCGGGCCAGGAGATCTGGCGGTTGCGGCACGGCAAGGGGTTCTCGCTGGCCTCGCGCCCGGTCTTCGGCAACGGCCTGGTCTATATCTCCACGGGGGCCATGAAGCCGCAACTGTGGGCCATGCGAGTGGATGGCCAAGGCGACGTGTCGGAGACGCACGTGGCCTGGACGGTGAAGAGCCAGGTTCCACTGATGTCTTCGCCGATTCTCGTGGGTCGCGAGCTTTGCATGGTGTCGGATGCGGGCATCGTGTCGTGTTTGGATGCGCTGAGCGGCGAAGTGCATTGGCAGGAACGTCTGGGTGGGAAGCACCTGGCCTCTCCGGTCTGCGCGGCCAACCGCTTGTACTTCGTCAACGACGAGGCCAAGACGACCGTGCTGGCGGTGGGCAAGACCTTCAAGGTTCTGGCGGAGAATGCGCTTTCCGGGACGGTGGTTGCCAGCCCGGCCGCGGTGGGGCGCGCGTTCTTCCTGCGCAGCGACAGCCACCTCTACCGGATTGAGGCGGCGACGGCGGCCGAGTGAAGAAGGCCCGCGCGAGAGTGCTGCGTGCGCATATGTCAGGGCCGCTTTTCGGTCGCCTCCAGTCGCTCGGCAATCGCCTGACGCACGCGCGTCAGCGCGGCGGGGTCGCGGCTGAACTCGGTCAGGCTGGTGACCAGCTGAGCGACAAACGCCTCGGCGGCGGGTCGGCCCTCGCGGTCGGCCAAGAGGGCCAGATAGTCGAAGTCCTCCACCCCGTCGCGAACCGCCTCCAGGCGGATCGAACTGACCGGCCCCGCGCGCAGCGGATAGGTCAGGCAACCATCGCCGACCATCCCCCACACGTCGCGCGTATTCCAGGCCAGGTACGGATCGCTGCCTTCGATGATCGGGTTGGGATGCCATTGATTCACGTGCCAGTAGAGCAGTCCATCCGCCTCGTAGCCGTAGGTCATCCAGCCCAGCAGCCGGCCTTCGATCGTCGGATAGTCGATCGCCGCAAAGTTGGCGTAGGGATAGCGCGGCCCGCAACATACGTACCACCACACCTGCTTTCCCTGGGCGCGCAGCCGGGCCGAAAGCTCCCGATCGTACTTGGGTGTCAGCGGGCAGTACCAGTCCATGTAGTCCTGGTCCGCGGCGGACGCGGCGCGGCGACTCTCGTACATGTATCCGGCCGTGGTGAAGGTGCTGACCTCCGGATAGCGTTGCTTGAGCTGCCGGCAGATCCCACGGATCAGTTCATCGTATTCCGGTCCACGCTCATCGAAGCCGTAGAAGTACGCCAACTTCGACAGTCCCTGTTTGCGCAACTCCTGCACATAAGGGTCGACGCGCGCGATGAACGTCTGGATAAAGTCGGCGGGGTAGGCATTCTTCTCCGAGTAACAGACCCACAAGGGGTTGTTCTTGGGCAGCGGCACGAGGTTGGCGATGTTGAAGGCAGTCAGGCCGCGCTGCCGGGCATAGAGCAAGTCGGCGATGGCCGGCGGTTCGGTGCGCGAGATGTCGTCGGGATTGAGGCGGTGCTCGAGCATCAGGTCCAGCAGGCGGCGGCGCAACTGGGGCGTGATCTCGCCATACGCGGCGCGCACATAGCCGTCCATCAGGGCAAAGGCGGTCTTCATGCGCGGCGCGCGCGGCAGGGCAAAACCATACACGCGCAAGCGGATCGGGAGGCGCGTTTCGGGCGCGTTGGCGGCGCGCACGACAACATCGCCGCGGTAGGTCCCCGGCGGCACGGCCGGGGTGGCGTGGAAGTTGATCCACACCGTCTGGGTGCGGCCGCCGGGCACATCGAAGGGGCGCAGCGGCAGCAGCGGATCGGGACGCCAGCCGGGCTGTTGCGGGGCGTCGGGATGCACGGCGGGCACTTCCACGTACACGTAGCCGACCAGATGCGGCACGACTCCCTCGGCCGGAAAGGGCTGGCCGCGTTCGTTGAGCAGCGCGCCGCAGTGGACCTGCACTGCGCGGAGCGGTTGATCGTCGGCTGGCGTGATCGCCAGTTGAAAGCCTTCGCGCTCGTTCTGTGCGAGGGAAACGGCGATCTCGGCCGAGCGTTCGGCCGGCGGGAAGTCGGTGGGCAGGACCTTGCGCATGGCGCTCTCCCACCACAGGGCGTAGGCCTTGTGCACGGGATTGGCAGGCCTGGCCGGCGGGGTCGCCACCGGCAGCGCGATGGCCAGTTGCGGCTGATGGGGCGCCTCGGCAGTCAGCTTCCAGTGCGCTGGTGAGCGCGCGGCGTTACCGCCACAGTCCCACGCCACGCTGCGGCCAGAGCCAGTGCAGGCGTCAATCTCCTCGCCGGCCGCATCCAGCAGGGCGCAGCGCCATGTGGCGTCGAGCGTCAACTGGGCGCGGACACGCAGGCCGTTGACGGTGCGGGGAAAGTCGGGCATGGCCCGAGGCTGAATCACGTGCAGTCCGTCGCGTGCCAGGAACACGTCGTCGAACCAGGCCTTGCCAGAAGTGCGGCGCAAGAGCAGATAGGCGCGGATTTCGCGCACGGGCTTCTTGGGCCAGAAGACCTGGGAGGCGTATTGCCAATCGTGCGTGCCGCGGCTCCAGGGGCAGGTCTTGGCCCACCAGGGCGTGTCGTCGTCGTAGATCACGTCGAGAAAGAGGCTGTAGTCGCCCCCCGCCCCAACGCCTTCCGCCTTGCTCCAACCGCCGATGATGATCGGCCGGCGATCGGGTTTCTCGTAGCGAAGGACCTGGGTCACGCCGTGCACTTCTTCCGCACCGGACGAGGTGCAGCAGATGGCCGCTTGTCCGCCATGCCGCGTCTGGCGATCGACCGTGCAGCCGCGGCCATAGGGCTTCCAGGCGGCCGGCTTGTCTGCCGTCACTTCTTCGAATCCCGGATTGGCCAGTTCGTTGGCCGCCTGGGCGGAGAGGTGCGCCAGAGACAGCGCACTGGACAACGCGATCAGCAGCAAGCGGTGCATGGATAGCCTCCCAAACACACGATTGGTCTGTGCATTTGCGCCGCTTGTGGCCAAGGATCGGTCGGCACGATTCGACATCCTGCAAGACGGACGAGCACCTGCCTGGAGTCGTGTTGTGCATGCCAGTCAGGGTCTCTTGAGCGTAGCGGGCCGCCGTGGGAAAATCAATTGGCAGAAAAGCCACCCCTCGGCACGGCGGTCTTGAGTGACGATTGCGAGGCGGATGGCGATTGACGGCCAAACACCATACAGACTGAGGTGATGAACATGTTGAGCGGCGCATGGGTTGTGCTCCTGTGGCTCGGGGGTTTGGGCCAGGCTGCCAGCGCGTCGGGGACCGACGGCGCGAACGTGCTGCCCAATCCCAGTTTCGAACTCGACGCCAACGACGACGGCCTGCCCGACGGTTGGCGCGGCGGGGACTGGCGCACCGGCAGCCAGGTAACGTGGGACAGGGCGACGGCGCACAGCGGCAAGGCCAGCGTGCGGATCGTGTGCGCGAGCGACAAGCAGCGCGGCTCGTTTTCGTTGCGTGCGCAGGTGGCGCCGGGGCCGTGGCAATTCGAGGCCTGGTGCCGCACCGGGGCTTTGACTGCCGAGCCCAAGAAGGGCCCGGTGGCGCGCCTGATAGCCGTCAATGATCAGGGCGCCCAGTGCGGCACGTTCCAGGCCTACGGCCAGCCGAGCGACGGGCCGTGGCAGAAGGTGGGCGTGGCGTTCGAACTGCCCCAGGGGGTGAAGCACATCAACCTGGACCTATTCAACTTCTTCGGCCAGGGAAGCGTTTGGTGGGATGACGTGTCGTTGCGTCTGGACGTGGCCGAGGTCCAACGCCGGGAAGAGCAGCGGGATCGCGAATCGCGGGCCGCCAAGGCCGCCGCGGCGCGAATCGAGAAGCTCGCCCAGGCCGTGCAGCAATTGCCCGATGATTCGACCGAAAACAAGCTCACGAAAGCGGCCTTGGAGTGGGCGGTCGAGGATGCGCGTGGTTCGCTCGAAGCCGGCCTGGGGACGTCGGCCAGTGAATTGCTGAGCGACATTGAGACGCAGCTCGGCAAGACGCTGGGACGCCGCGTCGAACCGGGCAAGGAGTTGTTGCCGGCGATCCGCGATTTCGGCAGCAACCCGTACGCGCAGGCCGTTCTGGGCCGGGCTCAATCGGTGCTCAAGTCGCGGACGATCTACAAGAAGGGGGAGGAAGGCTATGAGCAGATCGACAACGCCTGGACCTTCAGCAGCATGGGCAACAACGTGTATGCCGGGGCGTGGGCCTTGTGTTGTCCGGACAGTCCCCATGCGGCCGACCCCAAGTTGCTGGTGCGCGTGCTGCGGCTGATGCAGGCCATCTTCCAGAACCACCGCGCGGGGGACTTCAACCCAGGGCGCAAAGCCGTGTATGGGCGCGATCCGAACATCAACCGTTTCTGCTTTGTGCCGACCTTCGAGGCTTACCTGTTGCTCACGGCGACCTATCCGGATCTGGTCCTGCCCAGCAAGCGAGCCGAATGGCTGGCCTCGGCGAAGGTGGCCACGGAGCATCAGATCGCCAGCTACGGCGTGCGTGCCAAGGAGCCGCCGCCGGCTTGCTATTACGCCAATATGGACGTGCATTACATGCTGATGCTGGAGTTGGCGGCCAGGATGTTCAACTCGCAAGCCTACCACGCCGAAGCGGAGCGATTCTGCCAGCTTACGGCCGACGTGCTCTATCCCGATGGGGCCTTTTCGTACCACGGCTTTCAGAACGAGTGTTTCACCTATCATCAGATCAACGTGGCGCAATTGGCGCGGTACTGGCAACTGACCGCTAGCGAGTTGGCCCGGCAGACGGTCGTCAAGAGCCGGCCTTACTACCCCTACAACGTCGAGCCGGGGGGAGTGCCCGAGTACTACACCGACTGTTTCTGGAAGCACTATTGGGGCGGGGTGTCGGCCATTGGGCCGGAGATCGTAGCGGGCATGACGGGTTGTGGACAGAACCGCCGGATTGCCAAGGACGAGCTGCGCTGGGATACGCCCAACGGCTATTACGGGATCTATGCGGCGGGGCTGTACCGGCCGGAGATCCAGGACCAGCCGCTGCCCGACGGGTTCCTGATGTATGACCGCAATGTGGAGGGGCCGCGCGGACGGTTCGGCCGGTGGAGTTTTGCGGGCACGACGCGGTTTTTCGGCGCGGGCTGCCAGGGCAAGGACACGTTTGTGGGCGGGATGGTCGTGGACGAGCCTACGCGGCGTTATCCGCTCAACGCGGCGTTGCAGGTGGTCACCAACCAGTATCGCCTCGAGCCGCGCAAGCCGGCCGAGGGCAACTGCCGGCGGTGGCGCGAGTGCCGCTACCTCTCACAGGACGAGCGCAACGCGGTGACGATCGGCCCGGATTTCGCCACGCTCACGACGCGCTATCGAATCCAGAACGTGGCCTGGGGCGGTAAGTCCACACCGACCGAGTGGGTCGGCAACCAACAGTGGATCCTCACGCCGCAACGACTGGTGGGCGTGCTGGAGATCGAGCCCTTGTCCGACCAGCAGGCCTATTCCGTCCATGGCCGCATTCGCTTCGGCCTGGAAAAGGAAATCCAGGGCGAGGCGGAGGGACGGTTTGCCTACGGCGCGCTGCGGTGCCGGCTGCACGCGCACAACTATGCCGATGTGATCACCGAACGGTCGGAGACCTTCTATCTGGACACGCCTGAAAAGTCGCGGAGCATGGAGATCGTGCTCCGCGACCGGGCCAGCATCGCCACCGACGAACAGACGCCGCTGACCTATGCCAAGGGGACGCGGCAGTTCTTCACGGTCGAGGTCTTGCCGGAGTGGAACACGCCGGCCGAGCAGGTGCGACGGATCGCCACGGCTGAGGGGTTGCGAGGGGTGGAGGTGTGCGCGGGGGGGCATTGGTTGCTGCTGGTACATAATCCGACCGATTCGATGGTCGCACTGGAGACCACGTTGACATGGGCGCAAGGCGCTTTGGCCCTGCACGCCAGCGGAAGTCACTCGGCAACGCCCCAACCGCTCTCGGCGTCGGATGCCAGGGTGAAGTTGCACATTCCGGCCCACGCGCACGTGGTGCTGGAGAAGCGGTAGTGGAGGGGCGAGAGGGCAGCGCGAAGATGCGCGTCGGGCTGCTATGCAACGCCCCGCGAGAATGCATCGCGCGTTGCTTGCTGTTGCATCGACATAAGCTGTTGATCGGTGGAGTGTTGTGTCGTGCAACGGCTGGCCTTGCAAAGCAGCTCTTGTGGCGGGGTTGTTGCATCTGTTCAGGGGGCGGGGGTTGGGGATGTGGGAAGGGGTGAATGTCGAATGTCGAAGGACGAATGTCGAATGGGGGGTGTGCGGAATGACGAATGTCGAATGTCGAAGGGGGGAGGGCTTGGCCGAATGGCGGGGGTGGGGGCTGAGGGCCGGCGGGAAAACGACTCCGCTCCGTACTCCTCTCGCTGCGGCGAGATG
>CALARR010000427.1 GCA_937889015.1 uncultured Planctomycetales bacterium
GTTCCGCGGCCGCGGGAGCCGGACGGAATTGCGGTCATGGGCTACGTCGGCATTAACAGTCTCCTGCTATCTTAGCGGAATCAGCCACACTGAGAAGGGGGGCGATCCCAACCTGCTCAAAGTCCGACCGCGTGGCCACTTGCGCGTTGGGTTCTTCCGGGGACCGGCAAGCGGAACTGACGGAAACGTCACCTCGTTCTGGGATAGGCTCTTGGAACCGGTGCCAGAACTTCTCGGCAGTTCAGTCCTGCTGGGCCGCTCGACGTGGCTGGGGCGGTTCTGGGATAGGCTCTTGGAACCGGTGCCAGAACTTCTCGGCAGTTCAGTCCTGCTGGGCCGCTCGACGTGGCTATGATGTTTCTCGGATAGGCGATTAGTACGTCACCCGTCCCAGGTAGCTGCAGCCGATCAGGTAGAGGCGTTGGCCGTCGGCATTGCTGCGTGTCACATGCGCGACTTGGGCGGCGAGGTAGATCAAGTCGGGGGGATTGCCCAAGGCCACCACAAAGCAGTCCGAGGTCGGCGGCGTGGCCGAGACGAAAGAGAATCCGCCGGAGGAGATGTCGTGGCAAGGGGTGTGTTTGAATTTGTCGCGTCCGGGCAGCTCGCCACGATCCATGGGCGCGACCAACTGGTGATAGGGATAGGACTGGCGCGGACGGTTGCGGCGGTCGCTGCCATTGGGGCTGTCGGGGATTTGCAGTCGGCTTTTGTCTTCCGCTTGCCCGGCCATGGCCGAGCGAAAACGAACGACCTCTTCCTCGTCCAGTTCCAGGCCGGCGCCGTTGGCGGCGATGGCGGCGGCGAGCCGCTCGGCGCGCTCTTCGGCCAGGCAGCGGCGCGTGATGTCCAGACCGGTTGCGAGGATCGATTCGAGTTGGCCGTTGGCGTCGAGGATTCCGCACCAGGACCAGGCGAAGTGCTTCTGCTGGGAGTGTTTGGTCAGCAGCAGGGATTCGAATTCCAGAGACTCACGTCCTTGCCGGATCTCCTCCAGCTTGTTGCGGTACAAGTCGACCTCACGGGCAACGGGGAACACGCTCCAGATGGTGCGGCGGGAGAGTTCCGCGGCCGTGAATCCGGTCAATCGCTCACCGATACGATTGATGCGCGTGATATGGCCCAGCGGATCGAGCGTCAGGACCAGCGCCTCGACGGTCTGCAGCAGACCTTCGACCATGCGTCGCTGGCAGGCCAGTTCTTGTTCGGCCTGCTTGCGCGCGGTGGTGGCGCTGACCAGGTGGCCAACGGCCTCGGCGAAGAAGACATCGCCCTGCGAGAAGGCGTGGGCGGTCGTTCGGCAGACGGCCAAGGCTCCGTAGACGCGGTTCTGGATTCGCAAGGGAATGCCGATCGCGCTGACCACGCCCGCGCGGCGCAACAAGGAATCGACGAAGCGCGACTCGCTCTTCAGGTCCGTCACTTCGACCGGATGACCGGCCTGGATGGCAAAGCCGGCCAGCGATTGACTACCGTCGGCGGGGACGGACTGCGGGCCGCGGGAGGAGAGCGATTCTTGCTCCAGCAGGCGCAGATGCAGCACGTCGCCGTCGGCGGCTAGATCGCCCATCTCGCAGACATCGGCCTGCAGCGTGTCCAGCAGCAGGACGGCGGCGTCTTGCAGCAGGATGGCGGCATCGGGGACCACGGCCGCTCGGCGTCCAAGGACGACCACCGCGCGGTGCCGCTGCAAGGGATCATCTTTGTCTCTCGACAGCGGACAAGGGGACTCGGCGTCGGGCTCCAACAGCAAGCCGGGATCGCTCCATTGGTACGTTTCCATGTCGCAGCCCCTTCAATCGTCCTACAAGTGGACGTCCCGTTCCTCCAGCGAGAAATTGGGAGGAATGACGGGCGTCGGGTATTTTCCTTCGTGGAGGAATGTTCGGTTGCGGCCGTAGCGTTTGGCCTCCTTCAGGGTGCCGTCGAGGCGAGCCAAGAGATTGGGCTGGTCGTCTGCGGCAGTCACCTCGGTCACTCCGCAACTGACGGTGGTGCGGATGTCGTAGTCCTGGTAGCGGAAATGGGTCAGTTCCACGGTCTGGCGGATCCGTTCGATCAGGTTCGTGGCGAACTGCAGATCGACATCGGGGAAGAGAACGAAGAAGGTCTCGCCGGTGAAGCGGCTCGCCCGGCATTCGCCACGCGACTCGGCGCGCAGCACGGCGGCGATGCTGTGGAGGATACGGTCGCCCAAGCGGTGGCCGTACTGATCGTTCAATTGCGAGAACTGGTCGATGTCCATCAAGGCAGCACAGAGTTGCCGGGTGCGTACGGTTTCATCGGCCCACCAATCGGCCAAGGTCGCTTCGAGACCGGCGCGACTTTCCAGTTCCGTCAGGGGATCGCGCCGCTGCGATGCGTCGATGCCAGCCAGCCGCTGTTGGTCGCGAGCGACGCCGATTTGAGCTTCGCTCAGCGAATCGCGGAGTCCATCCGTGCCCTCCAGCAACTTGCAGGTGTGATCGACGATTTGCCGACAGCCCGCGCTCAGGTCGGCATCATAGTCGAAACTCCGCACGGCGGCCTCTGTGGCCTGAATCTCCTCGCTCTGCTTGCGGACCGCCTGTTGCAGCGTTTCGCAAAGGGGTTCGAACCCGGCGCTCGACTGCCGCAGCTTGTCGGCGCCCTGTTGCACCTCTTCGCGGCAGGTTTGAAATCCGTCGTTGGCGGACACCAGCGATTGCAGGCAGGCCTGGATCTCTTCGCGGCTGGGTTCCTGGACGCAGTGCCGCAGTCTTTCGTCGATTTCGGCGACGGTTTGCTGGTAGCGGCCCAGGTGCTGGCCGGCTGCGGCCACGACCTGTTCCTCGATCGTGACGGGACGCGGATTGGCGCTGGCGGCGACAGGCGGGTCGGCGGACACCGCGCGCACCGCGCTCTCGAGCGCCGGGGGCGACGGAGCCTTGGCCTGCGACGTATCCGGCACGGGCGCAACCTGCTCCACGCGGCTCGCGTCCGGCGCGGTCTCGGGCAGGGCAACCGCGGCCGCTGAGTTGGCCGGCCGGTCTGCCGGCTCAACGGCCGGCGCCGACTCCGGGACCGTTCTGGACGGGGCGGGCGCCACGGCAGGCGCGGCATTGGTGGCGAGCGGGGGATAGGGGGCCTGCGGCGCGCGGCGTGCGCTGGGTGCGGCGCTGAGCGCAAGCCGATGCCGATGCGCCAAATAGACGGCAGAGGCGAACCCCAACATCAGGTTCACCAGGGCGACAAAAAGGACATAGGTGAAGAACACGGCCGCTCCTCGCGACGAGCGCAACTGCCGCAGGGACCGCTCGGTTCGCCCTCCGGCCACCACGCAGCAAGATGCGTCACATCACATTCCCAAGACAACACGCCCAGCCGAGCGTCGCGCGATCGTCGCGAAGACGCCGGTTCCCGGGCACACAGAAGTCTAGGTTACGCCAGCAGCCGGGGTGGTTATGGTTTATTGGGGGGGAGGGCAGACCTGATCGCAGATCCGGCCACGAACCGTTGGGGCGCGACCAGGATTCTTGGCGATCCCCTGCAGCCGTCCCTCAGCAAAGCGAAGAATCTGTCTTTGCGTCCAGTGATCCTGCGCTACGCTCAGGATGCCCCCCTTGCCAGGAACCCTGGTCCCACTCAACCGTTGCGAGTCTCAGCGATTGTGGCGATCACGCCGGTTGGATCGAGACTGCCGCACAGAGCCCCGAGCGACACAGAATCCGACGCACGAGGATGCGGCAGCTATCCGTTCAACTCGACAGACTCTTCCCAGTGCTCATAGAGTTGGGCCAGGGCCTGCCGTTGCTCGTCGATTTCCGCCTTCAGCAGGCGCACGCGCTCACCGTCGCGATGCGTTTCGCTTTGGGCCAGCAGGGCGTGGATCTCCTCCAGGCGGCTTTCGCGCTGCAGGATCTCGGCCTCCAGGTCCGCCGTCTTGCGGTAGGGAAAACGCCGCTTGCTGACCGTCTTGCGGTTGGCGTTGGAGGCGGACTTGGAAGGCTGAGACGCGGACGCGCTGGAACGACTGGCGGCCGGCGCCGCGGAAGCCGACTCCTGCAGGCTGCGTTGATAGTCGCGGTAGGTGCCCTCCACGACGCGCACCTGGCCCTGCTCCAAGACCAACAAGTGGTCCGCCACGCGATCCACGAAGAACCGGTCGTGGCTCACGAAGAGCACCGTGCCGGCGAACTCGTTGAGGGCCTGCTCCAGGGCATCGCGTGCCCAGAGGTCGAGGTGATTGGTCGGTTCGTCGAGGACCAGTACGTTGGCGTCGGAGGCGGCGAGGCGCGCCAGGGCGGCGCGGCAGCGTTCTCCGCCGCTGAGCCGGCCCACGGTCTGCAGGGCCGTATCGCCCGTCAGGCCGAACAGGGCCAGCAAGTCGCGGCGCTGCTGGGTGATGAGTTCCTTGTGGGTGGGGCGGATGACATCGACCACGGGCGTATCGTCGTCCATGCCGGCCAGTTGCTGATCGAAATAGCCGACGCGCACGGCCTGGCCCAGGACGATGCGCCCCTGGTCGGGTTCGGCCAGGCCCAAGAGGCAGCGCAGGAGGGTTGTCTTGCCCGTGCCGTTGGCCCCCAGCAGTCCCCAGCGTTGGCCGCGAAGGATGTCGAAGGTGACGTCGGCAAACAGCGGGCGGTCGAAGCTTTTGCCCAGCCCTTCCACGCGCACGACGATATCGCCGCTGCGTTCGGCCTCGGCGAAGCGCATGGGCGGCGCGGCGATTTCGCGCGGCGGGTCGACCAGTTCGATCCGCGCGAGTTTCTTGCGGCGATCTTCGGCCTGGGCGTGTTTCTGGCCGTAGGCGTTGCGGCGGATGAAGTCTTCGGTCTTGGCGATTTCCTGGCGTTGCCGTTCGTAGGTGCGGCGTGCCACCAGGAGGCGGTCGGCCTTTTGCTGCCAGTAGGCCGAGAAGTTGCCCACATAGCGATCGACCGTTCCGCGAAACAGTTCCAGGGTGTGGGTGGTGACCTTGTCGAGGAAGTAGCGATCGTGGCTGACCAGGAGCATGGCCGCCGACGACTGGGCCAGATAGGCCTCGAGCCATTCGGTGGCCTCGATGTCCAGGTGGTTGGAGGGTTCGTCCAAGAGCATCATGTCGGGGTCGGCCAGGAGCAACTTGGCCAGCATCACCCGATTCTGCTCGCCGCCGCTGAGCGAGGCCACCGGTTGTTTCCAGACCGCCTGGCGAAATCCCAGGCCGGCCAGGACGCGTTCGACCTTGTGATCGAGATGGTAGGCGTCGTGGCGCTGCAGTTCATGCTGCAGAAAATCGTAGCGCGCGGCGAGGCGTTTGTGCTCTGTTTCGTCCTCGGCGCGCGACAGGGCCTCGGCGACCTGCTCCGCTTCCTTCTGCAGGGCCACCAGCGCGTCCATGGCGCTGAAGGCTTCGTCCCAGAGGGTCCGGCCGGGTTGGAACTCGGGCTGTTGTTCGAGATAGCCCCAGCGGATGGAAGGATGATACTCGCACTGCCCGGCGTCGGCCTCTTCGCGGCCGGCCAGGATCTGCAAGAGCGTGGTCTTGCCCGCCCCGTTGGGACCGACCAGGCCGATGCGTTCGCCGGGGTGGACCTCGAACGTCACCCCGTTGAGGACCGGTTCCGCACCGAACTGTTTTCGCACACCGCTGACGGCAACGACGATCATCGACGACCCTTGACGCAAGACCGAACCGGCGTCCGCAGCGCACGCTCACCTGGAGCGTGCCGCGGTCCCGACCATGATAGAAGACGGCGGCTGGGACGAAAAGGCCGGACGGGGCCGGGACTTCACGGACCGGAGGCCTGCGGCTTGAGGAGGCGCTGGCCGATGGCGCTGATGATCCCCGCCGCCACCTGCGCCTTGGTGCCGGAGAGCGCGGCCACGAGCGTACCACCGGGGGCCAGGATCTCGACCGCCGTGCTGGTGGCGTGCATGGCGGCCGGGCCGTTCACGCAGATCAGATCGCAGTTCTTGCGTTCCAGCTTCTGCAGGGCGCGGAATCGCGGATCCTCGGTCTCCAGGGCAAAGGCCACGATCCAGCGCGCGGCCTTGTCGGCCGCGAGCGAGGCCACGATGTCGGGCGTTTCCACCAGTTCCAGGATCAACGGCTGGCCGTCCTTGCGAATCTTGTGCGTGGCGATCTGCTGCGGACGGTAGTCGCACGGCGCGGCCACGGCGATCAGGCCATCGCAGCGGGGAAAGGCCTGCTGACAGGCTTGGAGCATCTCTTCGGTCGAGACGACGGGAAGGACCTCGGCGGCAGGCGGATAGTCCACCTCGACCGGCCCGCTGACCACGAGCACCTCGTGTCCGGCGGCCAGGGCGGCCGCGGCCAGGGCGGCCCCCATCCGGCCGCTGGAGCCATTGGTCAAGAAGCGGACCGGGTCCAGGTACTGACGTGTGGGGCCGGAGGTGATGAGGATGCGAGCCATGCCAAAGCCGAAGGTCGGAAGTCGGGAAGACAACCAAGGCCGCGCCACGCAGGCCGGCGCTGTCCGTGCGCGCCGCGCGACTGCGCGGATCGCGCAAGAATCAGGATCGTGGTCGGCCGCGGTCGGAAGCGGACGGCTGATCTTCGATCGCCGCCTTGATCTTGGTCAACTGCTGGGCGATCAGGGCGAAGATTGTTTCGGGCTCCGCCATGCGGCCCGGACCGCGCATGCCGCAACTGAGATGGCCTTCCTCCGGATCGATGAGCAGGACGCCGTCGGCGCGGAGTTGGGCCACGTTGCGTTGGACGGCCGGTTTTTGCCACATGTGGCAGTTCATGGCGGGGGCCATGACCACCGGTCCGTCGAAGGCCAGCAGGAGCGTGCTCAAAAGGTCGTCGGCCAGACCGTGCGCGGCCTTGGCCAGGAGGTTGGCCGTGGCCGGAGCCACGCACAGCAATTCGGCCGTTTCGGCGGGCTCGATGTGCGGATGGGCCCCGGGGCCGAACATCTCGGTGAGCACCGGTCGGCCGGTCAAGGCCTCGAAGGTCTTGGGTCCGACCAGTTGGGTGGCCGCGGCGGTCATCACCACGCGGACCTGGGCTCCCGCCTGCACCAAACGGCTGACGAGGGTCGCCGTCTTGTAGGCGGCGATCCCGCCACTGACGCCGATGAGCAATTCGCGGCCGTTCATGGGCGCGCTCACAGGGCGCTGAGGTCGAGTTCCGGTGGTCCGCCCGTTTCGGGCCGCCGCCCGATCCGCAGGTTGGCGTCCGTGTCCAGGTAGATCTTGTCTTCCATGATCTCCCGGATCACGATCTTCATTTTGTCGGGAGTCTCGAGGTGGACCAGGGGGCGGGCGCCGGCGTTCAGGGCGACCAACCGCTTCTGGATCAACGTCGAGAGTTTGAACCGACCGCCGACCTTGTTGACGATCTGCTCTTCGCGGAGTTCGTCTAGCATTGCACTCGTTCTCCGAGTTCTCGAATCAGAATATCACAAATTTCGCTGACCGCTCGATCCACCTGATCGTTGATCACGGTGTACCGGTAGCGGTGCTGTTGGGCGATTTCATCGCGGGCGCGCTGCAAGCGGCGCTGGAGGGCCGCTTCGTCTTCTGTCCCCCGGCCGCGAAGCCGGCGTTCCAGTTCCTCGATGGAAGCCGGCCGGACGAAGATGGTTACCGCGTGGGGGTATTGCTGAACGACCGCCGCCGCACCTTGGACGTCGATCTCTAAGACTACCCACTTTCTGGCAGCGAGACCAGTCTCAACCTCCGATCGGAGGGTTCCGTACCAATAACCCTGGTTGAAAACCTGGAAGCACTCCAGGAATTCCCCCCTCTGGACGCGTTGCTCGAACTCCGCGGCACCCAGGAAGTGGTAGTCGACCCCGTCAACCTCACCCGGACGAGGGGCTCGCGTGGTAGCCGAGACACTGGCTACCAGGGGCAGCGTGCTGCGTTGGAAGACCCGTTTCATCACGGTTGTCTTACCGGCGCCGGACGGTCCCGAGACCACCACCACTTTTCCCGCAGTCGGATGGGTCATCGTTACTCGACGTTCTGGATCATCTCGCGCAGCCGTTCAATCGCCGTCTTGATCTCGATGACCAGGCGCGCGATCTCCACGTCGTAGGACTTGGAGCCGATGGTGTTCGTCTCGCGGAGCATTTCCTGGATCACGAACTCCAATTTGCGTCCGCTGCTTTCGGGCAGGTCGGCGATGGACTGGAATTGCTCCAGGTGACTGGCCAGGCGCACGGTCTCCTCAGCGATGTCGGAACGTTCGGCAAAGAGGCAGACTTCGCGGACCAGGTCCGCGGGTTCCAGGTTCACCTGGAACTCCTCCATGGCCTTGCGGACTCGTTCGGCCAGTCGCGTGCGGTAGTTGTCTACGACCACCGGCACGCGCTGGCGGATCTGAGACAGACAGCCGGCGATGGCCTGGCAGTTGGCCTGCATGTCGGCCGCCATGTAGCGGCCTTCCTCGGCGCGCATCCGATCGAGATTCTCGACCGCCGCGGTCAGGGCACGCTGAACGAGCGGCCAGTCCACGGCCGGGTCGCGACGACCGCGGACATCTTCATCCACCACGCCAGGCAGGGCGAGCAAGGCCTCCAACGACAGGGAACCGGGCAGGTTCCACTGCTGGCGGAGGGTTTCCAACTGCCGCCGATAGGCGTCGAGGACCTGGGCGTTGACCTGGTACTCCTCGTCAGGAATCAGCCGATGCACGCGGAAGCTGGCCTGAATCGTGCCGCGACGGAGGAGCTTGCGGAGCAGGGCCTCGGCCTGCGGTTCCAGGGCCGCGTAGCCTTCGCTGCTACGGATGGTGACCTTCAGAAAACGGCTGTTGATGGTGCGCAACTCGACTGCGACCGCCACGCCGTCTTCTTGAATTCGCGATTCACCATGTCCGGTCATGCTCAGCAGCAAGAACCGTTCCTCCTCAAAGAGGGCATTGTTGGTTGAGACACAGGCGGCGACGTCGGCTCCCAGGCAGGCGGGACCTGATCCCGCCTTGCGCCAGGTCCGGCTTCAGGCCACCCAGCATGCATGGCGCCGTGGGCAGGGCCAGGCCGGAGCGAGGCCGCCGTTACTTGTCGGCGCCTTGGGCCGGAGGGGCGCTGGAGCTGCCGCCACTGGGGGCTGCGGGCGTTTCGCTGCCGGCCGCCGGAGTCGCCGAGCTGCCGCTGGGCGCGGCCCCTTGCTCGCCACCGCTGGGGGCGTCCGTGGCCGCCTCGCCGCCCGGGGTGGGCGTGGAACTGACCGGGGCGCCCGGCTCGCTTCCCAAGCGGGAGCCGGAGCCTTCGCGCGTGCGGCCCATGTGCCACACGGTCACGGCGCACAGCAGGATCCAGACGCCGGCCACGCCGATCGTGATGCGCGTGAAGAGGTCGCCGGCCTTGGCCCCGAAGGCGCTCTGGCCACCCATTCCACCCAGCGCGCCAGCCAATCCGCCGCCTCGTCCGCGCTGGACCAGGACCAGCAGGACCAGGAAGATGGAGGTCACGGTCAGGAGGAACATCAATAGGTACAGCATGTTCGATACTTCCCCAGGTATGAGCTATTGCCTTTGCGAAACACCGTGCAGCGCGGCGGCTGGCAGGGGCCCGGCTTGCCCCCCAAAAACGCCGGCATGACGCTGCACGGTCCTTCTGAACACCAATCAGGCGACTAGTTTGTTGGGCGCGATCCCTCTGGCGTGGGCCGGCACCGGAGACGGGATCTCCGCTGCGCGGCGTGTGCATGGGCCCTGGTCGTGCGCGGGGTTACTTGGCCACGCCGGCGACGATCCCCATGAAGCTGGCCACTTTCAGGGCGGCGCCGCCCACCAAGGCCCCGTCGATATTGGGCTGGGCCAGCAGTTCGGCCGCATTCTCCGGCTTGACGCTCCCGCCGTACTGAATGCGGACCTTGGCCGCAATTTCTTTATTGTAGCGATCTTCCAAGATCTTGCGAAGATCGAGATGGACCTGTTCGGCCTGCTCGGGCGTGGCGTTGCGCCCGGTGCCAATGGCCCAGACCGGCTCGTAGGCGATGACGGTTCGCGCCATTTCGTCGGGCGACAGACCGGCCAGGGAGCCGCTGAACTGCCGGCGGATGACGTCGAGGGTCTGGCCGGCTTCGCGTTCGCTGAGCAACTCGCCGACGCAGACGATGGGCAGCAGGCCGGCGTTCAGCACGGCCCGGACCTTCTGATTCACGTCCTTGTCGGTCTCGCCCAGGATGTGGCGGCGTTCGCTGTGGCCGAGGATCACGTACTGGCAGCCGACATCCAGGAGCATGGCGGTGCTGAGCTCGCCGGTGAAGGCCCCGTTGGGCTGATGATAGACGTTCTGAGCGCCGAGGCCCACCTTGGAGCCAGCGGTGATTTTGCCCACCACATCGAGGTAGACGCTTGGCGGGCAAAGGGCCAGGTCGACGCCCTCGACATCGGCGGCGGCCTTGACGACCTGCTCGGCCAGGGCCACGGCCCCAGCGCGATCGAGGTTCATCTTCCAGTTCCCGGCAATAAACGGACGTCGCATCGGATGAATACTCCTCCAGGTAGGACTGGTAAAAAGCCTGCTGGTTTTGGGGCAGGTCCCGGAACCGTTGGCCAGCGGCCCGACTTCCGGTCTGGCCGTGCCGATTGAGGGACAGATTTTGGGCGCAGGAGAAACCCATTTTCGTATCACATAGGGGCGGGGCTGGCAAGTGCCCCCCCGATTGGCAGCAGGAGATGCAGGCCCGGCTCTCCCCTGCAACCCGGGCACAATCGGGTGTCTGCTGCGGGGCCCCCGACCGGCCGGGGGCTGG
>CALARR010000428.1 GCA_937889015.1 uncultured Planctomycetales bacterium
ACCCTGGTTGGCCAAGGCGTGCCCCGCGCCAGGTATTCCCAGTCCACAGCGCGCAGATCCAGCAGCAGGTGGTCGCTGGGGAAGGGCAAAGCTGGCCGGTTGCCGGCCGCCGCGGCCAGAGCGGCCGTGATACCAATGCCCAACGCGGTGAAGAGCCCGAAAACCAAACGTCGTGCTGCGTTCATGGCCAGGTCTCGGTCGGAGGTGTTCAGGAGAGCCTATTGGGTGTCAGCAAGGGAATGTCGGAGGGCCACCCAGGGCGGTGAACATTGCCGTTGCTCCTCAAGTGGATTCACGCACAATCAGCCGCGGCCGGATGAGCACGGCCCGGCGGTCCGTTGCCACTTCGCCGCCGGCGGCCATGGTTTCCAACATGCGGGCCATGATCCGGGCCACGACGCGGTGGCGAGGGTCGATGGTCGTCAAGGGTGGATCGCCCCAGTCGGCCAGGTAATGATTCAAGTAGCCGACGACGGCCACATCGTCCGGCACGCGGATGCCGCGGCGGCGCATGGCCTTGATCAGGGCCGCGGCCCAGTAGTCGTCGTGGGCCACGATGGCGTCGACCTTCTGGCGAACGACGAGGGCCTCAATGGCCGCGTCCATGCGTTGCCAAGGGAACTCCCACTTGCGCGTGCGGCGGTTGTGGGACGGGAACCGAATGCCATGTTCTTCGCCCACAAACACGCGCTGCGCATCAAAGGCCTGTCCGCAGGCCCCCAGCTCGTCCCGAAATCCCTGGAGCCGCGCCTGGCAGGCCGGGCGCGTGCGGGTCATCACGGCGAGGCCGATGCGCTGGCGTGCACGCGCCGCCAGATGCCGCACGGCCAATTGCACGGCCGCGCGGCGATCGATGCCCACGTAGGCCGCGCCCGGCACGTCGGGCGGTTCGAAGAAGACCGTATTCGGGTGGCGAGCGAGCAGGGCCTGGCGGTCGCGCGGCAGCCAGTTGTGCACCAGGCAGAAGACGCCGTCCACGCGTCGCTGGGCGAACTCTTCCACATAGTAATTGAACTGCCGTTGACCAACGCCGCCCCGGCCCAGCGTGTTGCTGATCAGGGTGTGGCAGCCGAGCTTGATGGCTTCGTAGTTCAGGTACTGCACGAGGAAGGAGGTGAGGGGATCGCCGGCCGAGGCCACCAGCAGCCCCAAGACATGCGAGCGCTGGCCACGCAGCAGACGTGCAGCCAGATTGGGGCGGTAGCCCAACTCGCGCGCGGTCTGGAGAATGCGCTGGGCCACCTCGGGACTGACGCGGGAGTTGCCGCGTCCGCCATTGATCACCTGGCCGGCGACCCAGCGGGAGACTCCGGTCAGTCGGGCGATATGAGCCAGAGTGGGCGTTTTGGAACCGGCCCCAGACCCTGTCAGCAGTTCGGCCTGGCTGGGCCGCCCGACCTGGCCGGGACGGTTCTGGGACAGGTTCTCAGAGCCGGTATGAGAACCTGCCGGCGGCTCGGCCTGGCTGGTTTGCGCCGCCAAGCCGAGGTGGCTCTGGGGCAGGGTCTTCGGGTCGGCCATGTCGAATCGTCCGAGAAGGGCGTGATTGTCCAGTGGGCATAAAATACCACAGACCTCAGCAGAGGTCAACTGGCTGCTCAGAATTATCTTGAATTTATTCGCAGGTGCCTTTCCAGCCGTTGTCAGCCAGCAGCCAGGCGCGCATGATGAAGACCGCCGGCCAACGCCCGGGCCCCAAACGGCGTCACGCCTGGTGGTTCGGCCGTCTTGGAGTGGCGCGCTGTCACGGGTTGCCTGGCGGCCTGCGCCCCTCCTGTTTTCCGCACTGGCGGACAAGCCGCCCGTGGCATCCAACCCGTCAAGCGTGGATCGACGGGACACTAGCCCTTTCGCAGGAGTCCCTTTCATGAAATCCGTACTCGCGCGCGTGCTGAGCGGCTTGTTCGCCTGCCAACTCCTGTTTTTGCCCCTAGCCGCTGGCCAGGCCGTGTCCGACGCCAAGCAGTCCACAGAACCCCTGCAGATTGCCTCGCAACGGGAGTTGTTCGTCGACGGGGGCCTGGTCGACCAACTGGTGGGCAGGGCCGAGTTGCGTCTGCACCACCCGCAACCCAAAGAAATCGCCATCGTACACGATGCGCCCTGGGAAGGCAGCGGCAGTGGATATCACAGCGTGTTTCAGGACGGCCCTCTGTATCGCATGTACTACAAGGCCTGGCAACTGGACGTGAGCCCGGAGAAGGTCGCCACCAATGCCCACCCTCTG
Organism: uncultured Planctomycetales bacterium; assembly: GCA_937889015.1. Lineage (GTDB taxonomy): Bacteria > Planctomycetota > Planctomycetia > Pirellulales > Thermoguttaceae > CALARR01. Next base: position 2,228 of record CALARR010000428.1, read on the forward strand.
TATTGCTGCTATGCCGAAAGCGAGGACGGCATCCACTGGCGCAAGCCGGAGGTGGGCGTGGTCGAGTTCCAGGGCTCTAAGCAGAACAACATCGTGATGGTCGGCCAGAAGTACGACAACTTCACCTCCGACCCGGGCCACCCGGCCGTGTTCAAGGACGAGAACCCGGCTGCGCCGGCGGATGCGCGCTACAAGGCCATCATCCGGGCAGCGAAGCCACGCGGCCTGCTGCTGTTCAAGTCGGCGGACGGCCTGCACTGGTCCCCGATGTGCGAGGCGCCGGTGATTACCGAGGGGGCCTTTGATTCGCAAAACCTGGCCTTCTGGGACCCGATGCACAAGCAATATCGGGCCTATTGGCGAATCTTTACGGCCGGGGTGACGGACGAGAAGAACTGGAAACCGCAGGGCGTGCGCGCGATCCGCACGGCCATGTCCGCGGACCTCTTGCACTGGGGGCCGCATGCCGATGTGACCTATGTCGACTCGCCGGCCGAGCATCTGTACGTCAACCAGGTGAAGCCCTACTACCGCGCGCCGCAGATCCTGATCGGCTTCCCCACGCGATACATCGAGCGGGGCTGGTGCGAGTCGATGAAGGCCCTGCCCGAGTTGGAGCATCGCCAATGGCGATCCAAGGCCAGCCAGCGGTACGGCACGGCGATCACCGAGGGGCTGCTGATGGCCAGCCGCGACGGGGTGCGGTTCAAGCGGTGGAACGAGGCTTTCCTGCGGCCGGGCATCGAGCGCGAGGGGACATGGAACTACGGCCACCAATACCTGGCCTGGCACGTGGTGGAAACGCGTTCGGACATCGAGGGCGCGCCCCATGAACTGTCACTGTATGCGACCGAGAGCTATTGGACCGGCAACTCCAGCGCGGTGCGGCGGTACACGCTGCGGCTGGATGGTTTTGTTTCGGCCAGCGCGCCGATGAGCGGTGGCGAGTTGATCACCCGGCCCGTGGTCTTCCAGGGAAAACGGTTGGAGTTGAACGTGGCGACCTCGGCGGCCGGTTCGGTGCGCGTGGAGTTGCAGGACGCGGCGGGCAAACCGCTGGCGGGCTTCGCCCTGGAGGACTGCGACGAGTTGTTTGGCGATTCGCTGCAGCGCGCGGTGAGTTGGAAGGGCAGCCAGGACGTGAGCGGCCTGGCCGGCAAGCCGGTGCGTGTGCGTTTTGCGATCAAGGACGCCGACGTGTACGCGCTGCAGTTCGTGCCCTAGTTGAAAGAGGCCTTGTCTGCGGCCGGAGTCCTGGTCCGCATGGCGGCCCCAACGCGATGCACGGGGATTGGCCATGGATACTCAGCTTGCGTGCCGACTGCTGGCGGATGCAATCTTGACCTGGCACCTGGCCCTGGTCGGGTTCGTGATCGCCGGCCTGGCGCTGGTGGTGGTGGGCAATCGGCTCCGGTGGCGGTGGGTCAACGGGCTCTGCTTTCGGCTGGCCCATCTCGCGACGATCGCGATCGTGGTCGCCGAGAGTTGGCTGGACATCCCGTGCCCGTTGACGGTCTGGGAAATGGCCCTGCGCCAGCAGGCGCAGCAGGGTGCCTATGCCGGGAGTTTTATCGAGCATTGGCTCCAGCGGCTTCTGTATTATGAGGCACCCGCGTGGGTGTTTGTGACGGGCTACACGCTGTTCGGAGCGATGGTCGTGGCGGTGTGGATCTGGTTTCCGCCGGAGCGCTGGCGGCGAGGGAAGCGGCGGGACGCGTGAAGATAGTCCCGTTCGTCGCGGAGAAGGGCTTTGGCTTTGTACGGCGAGAGGATCCTCCGCCGAAGGTCCTGCCGGCCGAGTCGAGGCTATCAGCTATCAGCTTTCTCCGGCGTGGCGTCCCCTCACCCCCGGCCTGGCCTGCTAAAAACTTTGAAGCGATGTGATCCTGGTTCTGTTCCTATTGCGGAATGCCGATTGGCCACTTTTCTCGGTTGTTCCTAGCGGATTACACGGAACATCGGTGCGAAAAGACGCGGTCATTTTGGTTTTGATCCAGAAAGTGTTCCCACCCTTCCCTGCAAGTGAACCCAAGCATTGATCAGGTAAGTGTTTACAGGCGAACATTGAGAACGCAACTGGGAGATAAGAAACAGCCCATCGGTCAAAGTTTTTAGCAAGCCACCCAACGCCAATAAATCCTAATGGTTCATGCTGCACGTTTGAATGCGGGAATC
>CALARR010000429.1 GCA_937889015.1 uncultured Planctomycetales bacterium
GAGCGTGACCGTCGCGAACAGTCCGGGTTCCAGGGCCGCGGCGTGCAGCACGGCCGGGCCGGTGTTGCCAATGCTCACGACATGCACCGCACGCCGTGAGCCCGAGGCTTCGTAGGTCTGCACAAACCGCGCGCATAGCAGCGCGTCTTCCGCCCGACGCGCCAGATACGACTTGCCCAGCAGGTAGGCCAAGAACACGTCCTTCCAGTCGGCGCCGAGATTCTTGACCGGTCCCTTCCTGTCGGCGCCGGTCTCGCCCAGTCCGCTGAGATCCACGGTCAGGACCAGGTGCCCCTGGCCAGCCAGCTTCTCCATCGGCCCGCCCGGCGCGGCATCCGCCTGTTTGCCGGCCGCATTAAGATACAGATACGCGTCACCGTTCGGCTTGGCCGGCACCAGGGCCAATGCCGGCAGCCACAGATCGTCTTCCGGACGCAAGATCAGCTTGTCGATGCGGTAGCCCTCGCGCTGCACGGTGCCCACCTTCTCCCACTTGGGCTCCGAGAGATCGCCGAGTCGCCGGATGCCGGTCACGCGGCGCACCTCTTCCAAGGCCTTGGTCTTGTCCGCGCTCCAGATGCCTTGACGCACAGCGCGCAACCGATCGGCTTCGTCGGCGTTGAGGTCATAAGCGGTGCGCGCCCCGGGCAGTCGCACCACCTGCCCGTCGGGCGTGCACTGGATTTCCGCATCCTTCAGCACCGGAAACTCGCAGTCGAACACCGGCTTATCGATGTCCAGCAGCCAGCGGCGCATCCAGCGCACGGCCCCTTCGCGAAGCTGCGTGCTGAATCCGTGCTTCTCGTCCGTCTCGACCATGTCCACGCGTTCCGCATAGCCCAGCCGTCCATAGAATCGCTTGGCCTTGCGCAGCGTTTCCCACGCGCCTTCGATGTTGAAGAAGTCGCGCGTGGCGCAGCACATCAGGGTCGGCTTGGGGGCACGCATCAGGACATAGTCGGTCTGGTCCATGCCGAAGGCCACCTGGGCGAAGATGTTCTGTTCGGCATCCTGGGGGCCGATTGTCTCCAGCAGGCGGCGGAAGTTGGTGAGGTAGCAGGAAGGGGCCGCGGCCACGATGCGCTCATCCAAGGCCATCAGGTAGCTGGTCAACGTGCCGCCACCCGAGTTGCCCGTGCAACCGATCCGCTTAGGATCGATCTCCGGCCGGCTCTGCAGATAATCGATGGCGCGCATTCCGTCCCAAATCCGATAGGTGGCCGTGTTGCGTCCCAGCAGGATGCTGCCCACGCCCAGCAGGCTGTGGCCCGTGGTCGTGGCCGCGCGCGGCTTGCCCTTCTCGTCGAGCAACTGGATCCGCTCGCCCTGATCGATGGGATCGTAACACAGCACGGCCATGCCGTGCTTGGCCAGCAGCACGCAGGCGCGCTGATAGAGTTCCGAAGCCTTGCCGTTGAGGCTATGGCCGCACGGGACCAGCACCCCGGGATACTGCGGCTTGGCTTCCGGCAAGTACAGGACCGCAGTCACGAACAGCTTGGGTTGGCTCTCGAAGATCACCTTTTCGATGCGGTAGCCGTCCCGCGGCAATCGCTCCACCACTCGCGCGTTCAGCGGCGTGCGCTGCGGAAATCCGCCCAACTGCTCGATGAAGAAGGCCTTCATTCGCCGCTGATGCTCGGCCAGTTGCTCGGGGGTCTTGAGTTTCTCGTACTCGGCGTCGTGATGGTCCAAGGCCTCGTGCGCCTGACGCATCCAGTAGGCGTGCATCATCTGCGCAGGCTTCGCGTCGCCCAACGTGTCCGGCAACACCTTCAACTCGTCGCCGCCGGCTGCACCGGCCGCTATCCCCACCCAAACCAGCAATAGCAGAGTCTTCATCACAGGCTCCTTGGCTCAGTTCTACAAAGCCGCACGGGTACTCATCGAACCGTCACCTCAAAGACGGTCTCCGCCACCTTGCCGCTGAGCACGTCGCGGACCTTCGCCGTCCAGCGCCCCGGGGCTTCGTTCCACGCCAGCGGAATACAGATCTCTTTCTTCCCACCGGGCGCCAACACATTCTGCGTGTAATGCCACACCGTCGTGCCGTCGGGCGAAAGCAACTCCAAGTGGAACACGTGATCGCCCCATGTTTGCCCTTCGGCTTGGACCACCATCTGCAACCGCAACTCCTGGCCTGCGACGATTTGCTGCGGGCCGGCAATCTGCATTCCACGAACCTCGTACGGCAAGCAGGCATACAGGGCCGTATCTCCCGGGGCCAGCGTGGCCTGAACACTTGCCGTGTGGCCCAGGTACTTGCCGGCGCGCACGTCGTACACGTGGGCCGGCTTCTCGAACGCGAATTGCACCGGGTCCGAGTCCTTGGCGCGGCGATGGTCGCGAATGAAGCCGTGTACGCTGATCGGGCCGCGCGTGAACGTGTTCCGCTCGTAGGCCTTGGGCGGCGCATCGCCCGTCGCGGCCTTGGCGAGAACCGGCCGCGCGATGCGTGCCCGGGCCGTAAGTTGCCGAACCAGTTCGCGCGTCACAAGGTCATACTCAGGCAGGGCGAAATTCAGATACACGGTCAGGCCCTTGCCGAGGGGTCGGACGAGGACCGCCGGCTCGCCGCCGGCATGTGCGGCCAGGGACGTGGCGCCGGCTGCGGTCAGCGGTTCGCGCCCATGGAGCTCGACCGCCTGGCCACGCAGATCGATATCCGATCCGGCTGCGGAAAAGGTCACCGTCGTGCGTCCGTAGTCCACGCCGCCGTCGCCGCGTTCTACTCCGAAAAGCCGCTTCAGTCCGCCATCCTTGGCCAATGGCTTGCCATGCTCGTCGGTGCGCAGGCAGCGCAGGTCGCCCACCAGGACCCCGCCCGCCTGGACGTAAGCCTGCAAGCGATCGACGATCGCCGGCGAGGCGGCGACCGTGAAGGGCAGAAACAGCAGGCGGTGCTCATTCAACGCGGGACCGTCGAGAATCTGTTCCGGCGCCAGGTACACATAGTCCAACTGCAATTCGTCGAGATGCTGGCGGAAGTTCAGCGCGCTTTTGAAGTAGGTCCCATAGCTGTCGGTGCCCGGTTGCTCGTTGGGCTCGACCTGGTCCGCCTGCGATTCGCACCAGGACACGAGCATCGAGGGATAGGACCACAGCAGGGCCGCCTGCGGCTTTTCGCGTTCGTACTCCAGCAGTAGTTTGCCGCAGCCGGCGCGCAGATCGCGCAGGGTCTCTTGCACGGCCCGGGAGTAGCCCGTCAGGTTCATGGTCGGATGGACCAGGGCCCAGGAGACTCGGCGCGAGGCATCCAGGGAGTTGGTGGCGTAGTAGCTCACGCCTCGCGAACCGTGCAGGGCCAGCCACCAGGGCTCGTAATGCGCGGCCGCTTCCGTGTGGCTGTAGCCGATCCAGCCATAGTTGAAGAAGGGCCGGGCCGCATCGGGGGAACCGCCGGCCGCTCGAGACCTGCGCGCCTGGGGCGTCTCCACAAAGCTCCGCCACAACTCGAAGACCGCCTTCTGCCCCTGGGCCTTGATCGCCTCGGAATACTCCTGACCCCAGCCGAACCCCACGCGCGTGCACAACTTCCAATAATCGTTTCCGCAGAAGGGCTCCGCGCCGAATGTGTTGGTGTGTCCCACCGGCACTTCCGGCGCCCCGCGATGATAGGCGTCCGTCTCGGCCTTGCAGGCTTCGACCCACACGTCGGTCATGAACGTGCGAAAATCGACGAAGGGCGAGAAGTTCTCCTTGCCCCGCACATCCTCCGTCTTTGCGCCGCGCACCTCGTCCCATGCCGTGAACGCAGTGCCCCATTGGGCGTTGAGGGCTTGAATCGTCGGGTACTGCTGCTGCAGCCAGCGGCGGTATCGCGCCTCGCAATGTGCGCAGAAACACATCTCGTCGCGACGATGGCGCGAGGCCAGGAAGGCTTCGTCCGCGATGCCCACGGCGAAGGGGCCAAACGTGCGCTGGTTGCGTGCCGACTCCTCGGCCGCGGTCGTGAAGGCCTCGACCACCTTGGCGTCGCTCAGGCAGCGCGGACGTATGCCCGTGCCGCTGTACTTCTCGCAGCGAAAGGCCCCGCCCGTTCCGCCGATGTAGCCCGCGCAGGGCGTGCCGTGTTCGCTCATGGCGTACAGCGAGCTGCCGAACTGCGAATTGAGCCCCACCGCGCGCTCCAGTGCCGTGTACTGGGCGAGAATCACAGGATGCGTCATCCCCGGCGACCAGGTCGTGGCCAGGAAATCGTCGGCCGCGCGTTGCGGCCCGATCTCCGACACCAGAACGTCGGTCCAGGCCCGGTCCTGTTCGTGCCCTGCTGCCAGCAACCGCACCTCGGCCCGATGGTGGACGCACAAGGGCTTGCCGATAGGCAATGAACCGCTCCACGCCTGTTCGCCCGGGCCAACCTGCACATGTTCCACGCGCGCGGCCACGACCCGCCCAAAGGCGTCGATCAGCTTCATCGCCACATCGATGTTGCAGGCCTTCTCGCCCGTCAGCCGCACACGCAGGCCGATCTGGCTGTCAGGACGATAGGTCTCCTGATCGGTCTTCAACTCGACGATCCGGGCGGCTTGCGGGATCTCGGCGACGAAGCTGCCCCACGCCAGGACCTTGCCTTGCGCGTCCCGCAGGGTGACGTCAGCGAGCACCGGCCCAGCCGGCAGCTTCTCGCCCAGGGGCACCGTCAAACGTCCGTCGGCTTGCAGGGAGATGTCTTGGGGCTCGCGGCGCAGCAGGGGTCCGTCAAAACGAATTTCGCGCGCGCTGCGCACCACGACCTGTGCCCGGGCCCCGGCCGGGGCACCAGAAGCCGCAAGTTCGATGCGTCGGGCGTCGGCCGCCACGGCCTGCAATCGCACATCGCCTTCACGCCCCGCGGCCCAGACCAGGGCCTTGGCCAGCAACGAATGCCACCACTCCCAATACTCGAATTGCCGCGCTTTGTAGGCGTCCATCGAGTTCTCCGAGGGCAGCAAGCCCCAGACCCGGCCAACATCGCTGGGAAAGACCAATCGCACCACGCGACCCTCGCCCAGCCGGCCGATCTGCACGGCCGAGAGAATCTTCTCCGGCATCCGCTGCCAAGGGATTCCGCTCCGCAGGAAGTGCTCGTCGTCGACCGTTTGCAGCGTCTTCAGATCCGTAAACTTCGAAGCCTGTCCAAAACCCTCCACAACCACCAGGCCTGCGCCGGCCTCGACCCGCTGGCGAATCGACTTGACCAGGGCCGGCGGAATGCGGCTCGGCACCAGGTAGACTTGATACTCGTTGGCGTCCATGCGCTTCATGGCGCGGCGATTGGTTTCCGAAAGGCAATCCTGACCTTCGTAACCGGTCTCGACCAGGTCGTAATCCAGGTCGATGCGCTGCCCCAACTCGATCACATCGCGCAAGCAGCGGTAGGCTCTCAAAGTGATGAACGTCTTGATCGGCCCCTGTGGCAGGGGCGAGGCCCAGTCGATGTGCGGCGTTGCCAACGGCTCTCCGATCGGCTGATCCAACGGCCGCCAGTTCACCGGTCCAATCACGGCGTCGCTCGGTTCCCCCTCATAAATCGACACGCGGTCGTAGTAGATCGTTCCTTCGCGCGCGGTGTTGTAGAGGTACAATCGCGTCGCGCCCTCCGGGGCGGTGAACGTGCCTACGTACTTCTCGTACTCCTGGGAAGGCTTCACACGCCACATCAGGGGCGTTTCCCGTGTCGGCTTCTGCGGCCCGTGCAGAAGCAACGCGCCGCCCATGGCCCCCCCATCGCCCTTCATCGTCAAGGTGAGCGTATAGCGAGCCCCGGGCTTCAGATGCAGATCCTGCGTGGCCAAGACATACGCTTGCGGCTTGGAAACCAGCTCGTAGTCTCTGCTCAGGTAGACCTTCTCGCGCCACAGCACGCGATCGCGCAACACCGACCAGCCATCGGGCAACTCGTCTCCATTGGCGTCCTCGTCAAATCCCGGATTGCGGACCAACTCTTCACGCGTCTGATCCGCCGCGCGGAGCTTCGGCAGCGAAAGCCCTGTCGATAGGACGGCAACCACCGCCAGCAGAGCGAATCTCGACATGGGATTGTTCCTCACGCAACGGATGCGATGGAAGGGCAGGGAACCCGAATCGGGAGTGGCGCAAGCCGGTTTACCGGCGCGATGGCCCTCGGCCGACCGAGTGGGCTGAGGAGGTCTCGGACTCCGGCAGACGGTTTCCCAAGACGCCGCAGGCCTTTCGGAGGGCAAGGGGGCTTTTGTACGGGCGTTCACGGCGGGGATTGGATCATACCACCCCTGCGGTGGCGGTGCAAATTGATGCCGCTATTTTGCTACAATGGGTCGTGAACCGACTCTGCAACGAGGTGACTATGCGGTACTGCCACAATTCCCTGCTGGTTCTCGGCACATTGGCCGGAGGCCTTTCCCTGTTCATCCACGTCGACGCTGCATCGAGCGACGCACCGCTCTTTCAGGTGCGTTTCGATCGGCCCGAAAGCCTGCAGGGCTGGTCGCCCGCGTCTGGCGCCGGCATCGGCCTGGAAACCGTGAGCGGGGTGCAGGCCCTGGCGATAGAGTTGCCGCCGCCGACCATGGGCTCTCGCAGCGTGCGCGCGCGTCTGCCCGTGGAGCAGTTGCGCGGCAAGCGCGTGAGGGTCGAAGCGCGCTTCAAGGCCCAGGACGTGGCCCGGCCGGAAAGACCCTACAACGGCATCAAGTGCATGCTGCACTATGTGTCGTCCGAGGGGGCCCGCTACCTGCAGCAGCAGAATCTGTTTGGCACGCGAGACTGGGGCCCGGCGCGCTTCACGGTGGAAGTTGCCTCGGACGCCAGCGAAGCCTGGCTGGTGCTGGGACTGGAGAAGACGACGGGCAAGGTGTGGTTCGAGGAAGTGACGATTACCGTGATCGGCGCGCGGCGCGGCAGCGTGGCCGAACGCCCGTCCGGCCCGGTCTACAAGGGACACGATCTGCCGCGGCTCCGCGGCACGATGATCAGTCCCCGGTTGACTGCGGAGGACCTGCGCGTGCTGGGCGGCCAGTGGAAGGCCAACCACGTGCGGTGGCAATTCACTTGGGGCGGCTTTCCGCGCAGCCCGGCCGACAAGGGCGACCTGGCGGCCTACGATGCCTGGTTGGAGTCGAGCCTGCGCCGGCTGGACGAGTTGCTGCCCGTCTGTCAGGAGTTAGGAATCCTGGTCACCGTTGATCTGCACACTCCGCCTGGCGGGCGCAACGAGTCCAGCGAGTGCCGGATGTTCAAGGAAGTCCGCTTTCAGCAGGCCTTTCTTGCCACCTGGGAGAAGATCGCCACGCGTTATCGAGGACAGAAGGCCGTGTGGGGCTACGACCTGGTCAACGAGCCGGTCGAAGGCGTGTTGGGCGAAGGCGTGATGGATTGGCGCACGCTGGCCACGGTCACCGCCCAGCGCGTGCGGCAGATCGATCCCGAACACGCCATCATCATCGAGCCCGGGCCGTGGGGCAGCCCCGCCGGGCTGGACTGGTTCGAGCCCATCGACGTGCCCGGCGTGGTCTATAGTGTGCACATGTACCTGCCGCACCGCTTCACCCACCAGGGCGTGCACGGCACGCCGCTGGGCGCCGTCTATCCCGGCCAGATCGATGGCCAGATGTGGGACAAGCAACAGTTGCGCAAGGCGCTGGCCCCGGCGCGCCGTTTCCAGCAGGATTACAATGCGCACATCTACATCGGCGAGTTCAGCGCCATCCGCTGGGCGCCCGGCGACAGCGCCTGCCAATACCTGCGCGACTGCATCGACATCTTCGAAGAATACGGCTGGGACTGGGCCTACCACGCCTTCCGCGAATGGGACGGCTGGAGCGTGGAGCACGGCCCCGATCCC
>CALARR010000430.1 GCA_937889015.1 uncultured Planctomycetales bacterium
AGTTTCAGCCTTGCGACCATACTCCCCAGGCGGAGCACTTAACACTTTCGCTACGACCGAAAGGCTATGGAGGACCCTTCGATCCAGTGCTCATAGTTTACGGCTAGGACTACCGGGGTATCTAATCCCGTTCGCTCCCCTAGCTTTCGTGCCTCAGCGTCAGAAGAGACCCAGTGAGCCGCTTTCGCCACTGGTGTTCCTTAGGATATCAACGCATTTCACCGCTCCACCCTAAGTTCCGCTCACCTCTGTCTCCCTCAAGTCCCACAGTTTTGGGCGCAATTCCCCGGTTAAGCCGAGGGCTTTCACACCCAACTTACAGGACCGCCTACGCACCCTTTAAGCCCAGTGATTCCGAATAACGTTCGTACGGTTCGTCTTACCGCGGCTGCTGGCACGAACTTAGCCCGTACTTCCTCTGAGGATAGGTCAAACATGGAAGATAACTACCAGGCATTTCCTCCCCTCTGACAGCGGTTTACAACCCGAAGGCCTTCATCCCGCACGCGGCGTCGCTCGGTCAGGCTTTCGCCCATTGCCGAAGATTCTCGACTGCAGCCACCCGTAGGTGTCTGGGCAGTGTCTCAGTCCCAGTAATGCGGGTCATGCTCTCACACCCGCTACCCATCTCAGCCTTGGTGGGCCGTTACCTCACCAACTAGCTAATAGGACGCAGGCCCCTCCCCAGGCGGAATCACACCTTTGGTTCGGAAACATTATCTGGTATTACCTACAGTTTCCCGTAGCTATCCCAGTCCTGAGGGTAGGTACCTACGTGTTACTATTCCTTTCGCCGCTCGAGTACCCCTTGCGGGGCCTTTCCGCACGACTTGCATGCCTAATCCACGCCGCCAACGTTCATTCTGAGCCAGGATCAAACCCTTCAATTTGTTTGCTTACCGCGACGACCACCAGACTTACGTCCAGTTGCCGCCTCGGATGTCTAACCAGAAAGGTCCGAAACTGTTTTTTGCCGGCACCCCGAAAGGCCCGACAGCAATTCTCCCGGTCACGCTAACTGACCAAAAGAACTCGAGGCAGTCACTACCGAATTGTCAAAGAGCAAAACTGGCCGCCGAACCAACCAACCCCGGCAACGTCGTCGCCGTGATGGCTGACTCACCGACCGAGTTGAATTCTAACCATTCTTCGGTCAGAGTCAACCGGGTCTAGAGGATTTTTTCTTTCTCGTAAACCCGGCCCTTTTCCGCCTGCACTCTTCCCGAAAGGCTTGCCCCAGGAAGAGTTTTGTTTCGCACGCGGTCCACCCAGTATCGGGCCCAAGGCCTAGAGTGTCAAGGGGCTCAAGAAGAATTTTTTGGCCCCCTTGCGAGACTGCTGAAAGGGAAGAATGGCGCGCCCCGCCTGGGCGGATCGGACACTATGCCTGGCCGCCCCGAGACTTGAAAACACTGCCCCAGACCCCGCTGCCAGCCAGCTCAATTGGCTACCAGCCACAACCCCGGTGGGCGATGGCCTACAGAAAGACCCGCTCCAGGAACTGGCAGCCCACCTGATACCAACGACACCCGCCTCGGTCGACATCCCGGGTGTGGACAATTCGCGCGCGGAGATACGCCACCGCCGGCGGTTTGCCCAGGGCAACGACCAATTCGCGGTACTCGGGCAGGCGGTCCAGCCACATCGAAAACCCACCCGCCGATAGGTCGCCACACTTCACCTTTGTAAAATCACCTGGCGTCGGCTTGCTCCAGGAGCGAACCGGGGCAATCCACTGTGTGTAGTGGTATTCGTGCCGAGGACTCGAACGGCAATCGGACCGGGATTTCTCGTCCAACGCCCCCGCCACACCGGGCAGCCCCCCTTTACGCTGCGAAATCAAGTCTGGCTCCCTGGCCAGAACGACCATGGAGGCCAAAGGCTGGATAATCTGCGAAAAAGCCGCTACCTCATCTGGCAGGAACTCACTCGGCCGTGTGCGAACCAACCCCAAGGCGCACAGGGGCCCCGTGTCGGCTATCAGCGGAGCCATCAACACGCCTCCCGCGCCGGACTCACGGAGCGGATCACGTTGAAACCGCTGGTCTTGTGCCAGGTTGGGCGTGCTCACGATGCCACCGCTGAGCAAGACCTGCCCAGCCATATTCTGCTCGACATCGGTCAACAGTTCGCGCACTGGCGCACCGGCGGCGGTCCCCTTCAGCCCGGCCAACCGCAACATGAGGCTTTCGCCTTCACCCAGCGGTTCGGCAATGACCGTGTAGTCGGCATCCAGCATGTCGGCCGCCAGGGCCAGCGCACCCTCGAGCACGCCCACAAGCTGCGATCCAAAACCGAGACGCGCACCGGCGGCCCCACCATTCAGCGGCGCGCTCGGCATAGTTCCAGCCCCCCCATTGGCAGAGGTGTCCGGAATGGTATTAGCAGGCGATTTCATAGGGTGTAATGGCGAATGTGGACTGCGTCAGTCTGACGTTAAGAAAGCCTATTTCAACAGTACAGATTGGCAAATCCACAAGCGAGAGAATACGCGCGATAACGATGGCGACGGCAACGCGTCTTCGGACTGCGCTGCCCATGATGAATGGCCACGAGCCCAAAGGCTCGGATCGAAGGCTTCCCTGGCAGCAGACCAGGGCCCATCGCCACGAGAGACCGCCCGAGCGGCAGGGCGGCAAGCATGCCGGTTCTGCCGATATTGCGGGACGGGATCAACAGCCGGGGGGGGTACCGCCCGAGATCAACAGGCGATTCAGCAGAAAAAAACGCGCTCGGCCCGAGGAAATCTGAGGGAAAGGGATCGGCAGTCCTTTGCCTTTGAGAATCCCTTGGTGACTTGCGATTTCCTCCGGGTGACACGTACCGGGGGGTCGAGGGGTTTCCACCGGGCCGAGCACGACGATGCGTTAACTAGACAAGCGATCGAAGAGTTTGCGGAAGCGTGGCATTCGCCGCTGGAGATACTTGAGCCAGGCAGCCGGATCCCACACCTCGATACACACGGCAGCACCGACCACCAGGACCTCGCCGCCGGGCTCCACGCCCAAGAATTCGCGAAATCCCTCGGGAATCAGCAATCGGCCGCGACCGGCCAACTGCACGTTGCGATGCCGCGTGGACAACAGCCGCCCCAGCAACTGCATCTGGCCGATACGCCCTTCGAGCTTCCCGGCATGCAGCTTCTGCTTGATCAACTCCACGCCCGTATCGAGCTTCGCTTGCCAGGCCTCGGCACTCCACAGGCTGACACAACCCGGGCGTTCCTTGGCCAAAATGCAATCCGCCCCTTCCGGCCCGAGCAAGTCGGCCAACTCGCTGGGAATCGACAACCGAAAGCGGTCGTCGATCGTGCGTTGGAACTCGCCAAGGATGAAGGACGGAGCGGTCGACATGCGATATGCGAGCAAGCTGACAGGAACCCAGACGGCCGAATCCGTTCTCAAACATCAGGAGCGTTTCCGTTTCCTGTTGGTTGGGCTTTTTCCCCACCACTCCCGTTCGATCCGTCAAGGTTTTGGGCAGCCATTCCACACGCGTGAGTTTACCAAGGGTTGGCCCGTTGGCAACTACCCGAATCAGAATTTTCCAGAAAGTTCTCCCCCGGCGATGCCTTTGGCTATCCGCGACCACAATTCAGAACTGGCTACACCCCAACCACGCCCACACCCCCAGGAAGGATTACAGCCCAGAATCACCCCCACCGCACCTACACGCACGGATCACAAATCGGGCAAGCCTTAACGGTTGTGCGGGTCCTGCCGGAAGTATTTGCCAAGACGATCGATCCTTTTGTGACAATCGTGCCGCATTTCCGACCGTTTTCGCTCGATACGAGTACTGGAGCCGACGCCAGGTCCGAGGGCCCGCGCGGTCCGCGCTCGCCGGAGGTCGCATTCCCGCCGCCTGTGCAACCCAGCGCCCGTGGCGGACCGCCATCTGGCACGCAGTTGCCGGCGATACGCCGGGGCGTGACGCACGAGCCGCCGGGCCAACCCCAGAGATGAACGCGACGTCGGCGCGCCCTGCGGTTCGGTCACTCCACGACGCAATGCAGGACCGGTCTGCGGCTCGCATCACAACAACTTCCTTGACTTCGCGGTCGCGAATCCGGCTGCGTTTCGTTTGCAGGGAGACAAGACGATGAGATCGACACTTTGGACCGCCTTGACACTGTCGCTCACAGCGATCACGGCCCAGGCGCAGGACGATTGCTGCTGCTACTATCGCCAACCATGCCCCCAGGTTTGGACCGTCAGCGCTGACGCAGTGGCTCTGGAACGCTCATCGCCGCGTCACCAGGTGCTGCTGCAAAACGGCACGACCGTCTTGGCCGATGCTCATGACCTGCAGCCGGGATTCGAGGTGGGACCGCGCATGACGCTTGTCCGCCGGACCCGGTACGGTTGGGACATGGAGTTCAGTTTCTTCCAGCTTGATGGCTGGGAGGCCTCCTTGCAGGACGCTGGCGGCGCAGGCCGATCCGCAGTCTTCGGCACGGCAACTTATCCGATCGCCTCCACCGACCCTTTCCAGGGGCTCTATACGTCAGAGTTCATGAACGCCGAGGCCAACGTGCGGATTCCGATCTACGAAGAAAACGTGTTCCAGGAATTGTCGTTCCTGGTGGGTTTCCGCTACGCGAATCTGAAGGAACGCTTCCAGGCCAATCTGCTCTCGTCGCCCGCGACGTCGGTCTGGGAGACAGACGCCGAGAACCGGATGTACGGATTGCAGATCGGCGCTGATGGTCTGCTGACCTACCAGATCGGCCCGATGCGAATCGGCGGGCTGGCCAAGGCAGGCGTCTTCTACAACCGCTCCAAGGTCGCCAACAGCAGTTCCCTGGCTGGTGGCAGCGAGACCCTGGCCAACGAAGACCCCGCCTTCTTGGGCGAAGTGGGCCTGAGCTTGCTCTTGCCCGTCACCAAACACCTCACCGTTCGCGGCGGTTACGAGTGCATGTGGCTGCAGACCGTGGCCCTGGCGCCGGAACAAATCCCCAACAGCAGCCTGGTAGGCGGCAACGGTCAGGTGAACACCCACGGCGACGTCTTCGCCCACGGCGCCTTCGTAGGGCTGGATTTGAGCTTCTGACCCGCGAGGTTCCTCAACGGCAAGGCCTTACTTGCCGGGAACGCCCAGCCAGCGGTGCAGGAACGCGTACGTGCCCACTCCGTGGATGGCGTGCGGCCCGACCCACCATTCGATTGCCGCGCGGTCGCCAATTCCTAGCCGGGCCTGGTACAGGAATCGCACCTTGGCGAATTCGTAACCCACCATCTCGTCAGGCGCGCAGCCGTCGAAGTGGCCCCGTTCGACCATGAACGGCCGGGGCGCGATCAGTGCGGCCATCTCAGCGTAGTTGAACGTGCTGCCCAAATCAAACTCGAAGATCTCGTACTCCTTGGTGCCCATGTAGCTGTAGCGATTGCCGACGGAGGCGTTCTTCCACACCCATTCGTTGAAGTCTCCCGAGCAGATCGACAGACAGTACTCCTGGACCAGCGGCGGCACGCGCATGGCCGTCTTTCCGCCGTAGGACAGCCCGTAGAAGGCGATCCGCTGCTTGTCCACGAAGGGCAGCGTGCCCAGCCAGTTGACGATTTGCTGGTGTTGCGGGACGATCAACGAAAAGAGGGTCTTCTTGATCGGATTGGCCTTGCGTTGCAGGGTGCGGAAGCGATCGCCAAGGATGTACGGATTCTGAGGGGCGAAGGTGATGAAGCCCTGATCGGCCAGGACCGAGGCGAAATCGGCGTAGGCCTTCTTGCTACTGCCGCGAATCAGATCCTGGGGCCGGCCCTCTAACCCGTGCTGGCAAACGATTACCGGCCGCCGCTGGCCCGGCCGAATGTCCTTGGGCACATTCAGGATTCCATAGGCGAACAGATCCGGAAAGACATCCAGCATCACTTCGTAGCCGGTGTAGTTCGGCTCGTCCCAGGTCTTGCGCGACCGGGGGTTGGCCGGCAGCGGCGGCTGCTCGAACCGCCCGATCACCTCGTTGTAGAAGAACTCGCGATACGGCTCGATGGTCTTCTGGAACTTCTCCAGCGAACTGGTGTCCAGATTCTTGAAGAACTCCCTGCGGACCTCGGCACTAGCGGCCAGGAGCTGCTGGCTGTGCCGGTTGAGCTGCTCGACCAGCGCCGTCTGCCGAGCCACAGCGGCGTTCGACGATGCGGCTAACCGGGAGGCATCGGCCTGGTCGGGCGCCAACGTGCAATCGGGCGATAGCATGTTGAGGAAGACGGCCAAGGTCTTGGACGTGCCAAAGGGACCGCGGCCGTCTCCACTTGCAATCAACTCCATGCGCGGCACCGGAGAAAACCCGCTGACGAGCCTTCTGGCACGCTGGAATTCTCGCCGCACGCCGTCCAGCCCAGGCGTGACGATACGACCGGGCCCTCCACCGGTGTCCGGTGGGACCTCCGACTCGACGGCCGCGGACGCTTCCACAATCATCGGCCGCGGGGCGACGAGGCCGGCCAACTCGGCATCGCCAAACTGCTCCAGCAGTCCGAATACATTGTGGTCCAGCGGTTCCTGCCACAAGTTCCGGCGATCGGCGAAGTAGCCACTCACGCACACCGCGTCAATCCGCATGTCGAGCGCAGCGGCGCACAGAGCAATCAAGCCCCCTTCTCCATGCCCGATGACGCCGATCCGCACTTCCTCGGCCTTTTGCTCCCGAGAAATCTGGTCCACCGCCGCCAGTACTTGCTGGACCTCGTAGCCGATCACGTGCCGCCCCAACTCGTAGGCGGCACGATAGATGTATTCGCGATTCGTGAGCAACGCCGCACGGTGCTTCCGAGTCTGCCGATCGACCAACGTGGGAACCAGCACTCGGCAACCGCTGTCAGCCAGACGCCGGGCGAATTGGGCTTGCGGAGGAAGGCCCTGGACCGCACCGGCAATCATCTCAGCCGTGTGCGCGGGGTCTGGAATGGCGATGATCCAAGCCGGGGTCGACCGCGACGAAGGAACAGCGGCGCGCCCCAACAGAAGCCCCTCGGCGACAACATCCCCCACCACCGGCCAGCGAACAACGCACAGCCCTTCGTCCGCCTCGCCGTCTCGTTGATCCAAACGGCGAATCACCTCAAAGCCACCAGCCACGGCCCGCGCGTCGCGCACGCCAAGAATGTGAGCCAAACGCCGGCGGTTGGGCTCGACCGACGCGGCGTACTTCTCGGGCGAAGAGAAGTCGCGTTTCCAGAACTGCTCCCGGCGCGCCAGCGTCTTCTCGGTCTCGCGGAGCAAAAAGCGGTCGGCCCCGTCGATCATCAGCGAGGCAAGATCCCCCTCCACGGTCAGCGGCACGGTGCCCGGCAAAGGCCCTGCCTCGGCCGCCTTGGTGGCCCCGGCCCAAAGCAGGATCGTCGCCAGCGTCAGACCGATCCCAACCCGCCGGTCAGTCTGCCCAAACAGGCCCACGTTTCGCGCAGCGGTCATGTTGATGCTCTCCGGAGAGTTCCCAGCGATGGAGACGAATCGCGATCACGGTTGCCGCCGCAGACCGTCGATGAATCCGGCCACGGCATCCAGCAGCCGTTGCAGGGCCTGCGGCTCGGGCAGCGGCAGACGTACATAAGGGTGACCGCTGTGCGGATCGCGTTCGACGGCCACCTTCTCCAGGGCTTGGCCCGGCTGCGACGGCGGCATGGGTCCGGTGTGCAGCGTCTGCCCCAGTTTCTCCAGGACACTCAGGCCCTGGGCCACCACCGCGGCCCAGGGCTCCATCGGCACGGACACGGGAACCTCGGACGACGACTCCGGCGACTCCGCCTCGCCGCTGGCGGCGTTCTCGGACCGATGATCCCCGTTTTCGCCCGAAGTCTGCAGCGGCATAGCCGGCGGAATGCCCGTCGTGGCCTTCTCTACGGTCTGCATGAAACGGCTCAAGCGCGTGCCGCCCAGGAAGACTTCGTCCTGCCCGCCATCGAGCACACCGCTGAACATCGATCGCTTGAACCCCAGCAGATTGAGCATCCCTTCTTCGATGGTACCCTGGGCAATGAGGTGTACTACGCGGACCGGCTGGCGCTGGCCCAGACGATGCACGCGCCCGATCCGCTGCTCCAGCACGGCCGGATTCCAGGGTTGATCGAGATTGAGCACCGCGGAGGCGTGCTGCAGGTTCAAGCCCACGCCGCCGGAATCGGTGGCGAGAAACAAGCGGCATTCGGGGTCCTCGCGAAAGCGATTCACGAGATCCTTGCGCTTGGGTCCGGGCACGCCTCCATGGAAGAAGACGTGTTTCCAGGCCTGCTGTTTCAGCCGCCGCACAATCAACTCGTGCATCCGCACCCATTGGCTGAAGATGACCACCTTGCGCTGCGGGTCCTCCAGCATTTCGCCGAGAATCTCGACCAGTTCGTCGGCTTTGACGCCGAAATCGGTCTTTTTGTCCAAGAGATACGTGCTGTTGCAGGCCATCCGCATGTTCTGCAGGGCGATCATCAGCCGGCGCTGGTCTGTTTCGGAGAGGAACCCCCACCGCCGCCACTTGGCCACCAGGCGGCCCACGATCTCCCGGTTCTCCTCGTGGTGCTTCATCTGCTCGGGAGTCATCGGCACGAAGAGCTGCTTCTCCATCCGCTGCGGAAGCTGCGGCAGCACCTGCTTCTTGGTGCGGCGCACCAGGATCGGCTCCAGGGTCTGTGAAATTTTCGACAAGTCGCGATAGCCGACCACCCGGCCCGACTGGTCAACGTGCTGGTGATTGGCCAGGAAGCGGAACATTGGCCCCAGACGATGCCGGTCGACGAACTCGACGATCGAGTACAACTCCTCCAGGCGGTTCTCCAACGGCGTCCCGGTCAGCACCAGGGCGTGCTGCGATTCGAGCCGTTTCACGGCCTGCGCGGTGCGTGTCTTCCAGTTCTTGATCCGCTGCGCCTCGTCCAGAATGATCAGGTCCGGCCCCCAGGCCGCGATAGCCTGCTGATCGCGGTGCACCACGTCGTAGTTGGTGATCTTGTAGAAGGCGTCTTGCCGGTAGGCCTCCTGCCGTTGCGCCAGCAACCCCTCCACCACCAGGCTGGAACGCGAGCTGAACTTCTCGATTTCCCGCTGCCACTGGTGCTTCAGCGAGGTGGGGGCCACGATCAGCACGCGCTCCAGGCCGACCGTGCGGACCAGGATCTCAACCGCGGCGATGGCCTGAAGGGTCTTGCCCAAACCCATATCATCGGCGATCAGGCAACGGCCGGCGCGCGCCGCAAACAGGGCCCCTTCGCGCTGATAGGGATACATCTCGACCTTCAGCAACCGCTTGAAGGCCGCACTCCGCTCGCCGCGGGGAAAGGCCTTGTCGATGCGATCGATGCGCGCCGCGGCATCGCGAACCTGGGCGAGGAAGGCCAAGGCGTCGTCGTAACAACGCAGCTCGTGCCCCACTTCGGCCGCCGACTTCAGAAACCGCTCCAACCGCCCCTCCGCACCGCCGCACAGCCGGCCTTGAGCATCGAAGTAACGCCCGGCCAGCTTGCGCAGGGCCGCAGGGCATTCCGTTCCGGCCTGAAAGCAGATCTCGCGACGGGCACCGTAGCGCAGATAGACTTCGGAGAACGTGGGCCGGAAACCAGCCGCCAGCCGCCGCTTGGCGTGTGGCCCCCGAGCCAAACGCCCCAGCGCGAACTCGATGTGCTTGCAGGTGCCCAGGCTGTTGACGGCGAAATCGGGGCAGGAGCAGTAGTTCACGCCCGGGGCCGCGCCGCGGATGGCCACGCGATAGCTGCGCTTGGTCTGCGGATTCGTGACCTCGAATTCAGAGAACAGCGGATCGGAGCCCAGGTTCTTCAGGCGAAAGCGCTGGCTGCGTCCGAATTCGCGGCGGAGGGCCACTTGCCACGCCTCCAGGGTCATGTCGTCCGGAGGCCGCAGCCGCGAGAGCTTGCGAACCTTGCGCCAGCCCTTGCGCTTCTTGCGAGGCTTGGCTGAAGGCGCCCCGTTGGATCGCCCGGCCGATTCCGCAGCACTCGCAGCGGCCCGCCCCTTGCGCTCTGACGTCCGTTTGCCGCCCACCATGACTACCTCCCGTGTGTCTTCTCAGAAGTCCCGGCCGCCAAATGCCAGCTCAGACGCCGCAAATCGCGGTCGCCGCTGCACCGCTGGACACCGCCGACGACGGGTGCGCGCCGCACGGACCATTCTCCCGTGCGACAACCTCTCGTTGCCCAGTTCAAGCCAACCCAAGGCGCCCGGATTCGAGCGGAATGCGATTCTATATCTCGCTGACCAGCTTGTCGAACTCGTCGACAGGCACCGCCTCGCATGTGGAGAACGGGATCCCCGTGAGCTTGGTCAAGGCGACCGAGGCCTTCATCGCGTGTTGCGTGTTGG
This sequence comes from uncultured Planctomycetales bacterium, assembly GCA_937889015.1. Classification (GTDB taxonomy): domain Bacteria; phylum Planctomycetota; class Planctomycetia; order Pirellulales; family Thermoguttaceae; genus CALARR01. Next base: position 10,312 of record CALARR010000430.1, read on the forward strand.
GAAAATCCAGAATCAGCACCAGATCGTGCGATCCCAACGTGGCATACATCGACTCCACGCTGCCCCCCAACTGCCTGACCAGCGCCACGGCCTTCGCGGTGCGCCCGGAACTCATCTGCTGAAGCGCCTGGGCCGTATACCGTCCAAGCATCACGTATTTCGCCATGAAACCTCTCCCTACATTGAGGTGACCACTGGACCCTCGCAGCACGCACGACATTGTCTGGCTCAGACAGGCCCCCCGTCAAGGGGCGTGCGACTCGTCCTTGACGAGAATCACCGCTCGACTCAGACGAACGCGCGGTCGCTGCTGTTCGTGCAGGCCGACTTGTTCGGCCAAAGACAACATGGTGGAAAAGCTCTTGGCCGTGACGTGCCCGATCGGTTCCACGATCATCAGCCGCCCTTGTGGCCGAAGCAGTCGCTGGACTTCGCCCAACCAATGCGGTAGATCGGGGACCTCATGGGCCGAATAGAACGCCAGGGCAAAGTCGATCGGCTCCTCCAGGCCAATCGAGTTGGCCTGGCAAGAATGGGTACGGATGCGATCGGCCAGGCCCGCCTTCGTGGCTCGCTGCCGGAGCACGTCCAGCATTCGCTGCTGCAGGTCAACGGCAATGACCTGGCCTTGATCGCCGATCAAGCGGGCCATGGCGATGGCGAACAGGCCCATGCCGCAACCGAAATCCATGGCCGTGCAGCCCGGACGGACATGGGGCTCCAGGATCTTCTTCGGATTGTGGAGCCAACGGCGGAAGCGGTTGTCGATGAAGTATCCGCCCCACCAGGGGCAAACATGCGGACTCATGCGTGATCCTTGTCGTTGAGGCGCCCTCATTCTACACCCCAGATCCTGCCGGGAAGAACAAGAGCACGCGGCAAGGGCCTGCGATTCTCATTTCTCAAGTGTCCTGCGGCAACCAGAACTGGCGTATCCCGGCAACTCCCCGGCAGCCCACGCGTATTCTTCCGGGGGAGGGGGGCTTGCAAATCGGGTCGGGAGTGTGCTCTTCTCTGCAATAATGGGTTGCGCGCCGGTGCGTCTGACGCGTGAGCGGTCGGTCGAGATTGACACACTCTGTCAAATGGTATAAAGTTGCATCCGTGACGCGCATGCGTTCCCAGCAGATATCCCAGCGCCTGGCTGCGTTCGAACGTCTGTGCCGTGGTCTGGGGTTGCCCCTGACGGTCCAACGCCGTGCGGTGTTGGAATGCGTGCTCCAGCGGGACGATCATCCGACTACGGACCAGATCATCGAAGCGGTCAGGCAACGCGTGCCCGGCATCTCCCGCACCACGGTCTATCGGATTCTGGAGATGCTGGTGGAGATGGGGATGGTCTGCCGGGTACACCATCCCGGCGCCGTGGCCCGCTTTGACGGAAAGACCCGACGCCATCATCACCTGGTATGCAAGAAGTGCGGCAAGGTCATCGACCTGGAAAGCGCTAAGCTGGACAAGCTTACGCTGCCCGATGTCCAGGCTGAAGGATTCGAGATCGACAACTTCTCGGTGCAATTCACCGGGATTTGTGCGGCATGCCGGCGAACCGCCGGGCGATAGCTCTTGCGATCCGTACGCTGTTGGATTTCATCGTCGGAGATAGGCAGCACGGCCACAGACCAGGTCGCTGTGTGGAGATCACTGAGTGCTTTCGCCTGCCAATCCAAGCTGGGCAGCCAGAAGGCATCCGGAGATCCGGTACAGCCAATGAACCGAAGGCCAGGCACCGGGGGGCTCGATCGCAGAAGCCCGGTTCTCCAGGCCTCCTGCTCCCTTGGCAAGGGCCATGAATACTGGAGAGTATCGATAAACCGCAAGACGGTTCCGTGAGACTCGATTAACAGGAGGGCCGGACTTATGAGTCACTGGACGGTTTGTTGGGCAAGATCGGCAATCCGTGTCTCTTGTGCAGGCCTGCTCGCGGGCAGCTTCTGCTGGTCGCTGGCCGCCGCCTCGGAGCCGTCAGCCATCCCGCGAGGCAAACATGGCGACGCCACCGCCGAGTATCAGTTGGCCGTGTGGCAGAAACTGATGTCACAGACAGACGTCACCAAGGTGCCGGCAGGATTTGATCCGATCATTTGGGCCGCCTTCATTCCCAAGGGGAATGAGATGACGCCCGAACGCGTCGAACTGGGGCGAAAGCTGTACTTCGACACGCGTCTGTCGAAAGACAACACCGTTTCCTGCGCGACCTGCCACGACGTGACTCGCGGCTTCACCGACCAGCGTCCGGTCTCGGAAGGCGTTGGCGGGCAACTTGGAAAACGCAACGCTCCCACCGTTCTGAATAGCGCCCTGCTGCAGACTTTGTTCTGGGACGGCCGATCGCCGAGCCTGGATCACCAGGCCAAGATGCCCATTCTCAATCCCGTCGAGATGGCGATGCCCGACGAAGCCACGGCCTTGAAGGCCATCCAGGACGACGCCGCGTACCAAGCGGCGTTCAAGAAGGCCTATGGCCGCGAGATGAACTACGAGGATCTGGGCCGGGCGATTGCGGCCTTCGAACGGACCGTGATCTTCGTGGACTCTCCATTTCGGAAGTTCCTGGGCGGCGATGCAAGGGCTATTTCCTCCCAGGCCCGTGCCGGATGGGACTTGTTCAACGGCAAGGGGCGCTGCATGACCTGCCACCCGATGAACCCTTCCAATCCTTTGGGCACGGACAATCGCTTCCATAATGTGGGAGTCTCGGCTCGGCACCAGAACTTCGAGGAACTGGCACGCAAGGCGGTGAAGCTCCTGCAGGAGGACACCTCCGAGCAGAGGCTCGACGAGTTGGCCGTCGGCACCGACTTGAGCGAGTTGGGACGCTTCATGGTGACGCGGCAGCGCGAGGACCTGGGCTCCTTCCGCACACCGCTGATTCTGAATATCGGCATCACCGGTCCCTACATGCACGACGGGTCGATGGCCACCTTGTGGGACGTGCTGGACCACTACAACAAGGGCGGCGAGGCCAACCCGTTCCTGGACGGAGGCGTTGAGCCCTTGGCCCTGACTGAAGAGGAGATCGATCAACTGGTGGCCTTCCTCTTCACGCTGACCGACGTCCGCTTCGACCAAGACAACCAGCGCCAGTTCGAGGCGCAACAGGCTGCGGCCAAGAAAGCGCGCCCCTTCCGAGACGATTCGCTGGCCCAGCGCAAGAAGTTGCCCTTTGAGCAACGGGTCACGGGCGCCAAGACCAAGTAACAAGGAGCTATCCGCAATGCCTACCTATAAGAGCGTGGAAACCAAGTACCTCCAACAGCGAGATCTGTTCTTCCGCGGTCTGCGGAACCTGGACCGCCGTTCCTTCTTGAAGGTCTCGGCAGCCGCCCTCGGGGCGACGGCCGGACTTGCCCCACCGCACGCCTTTACCCCGATCAGCGTGGCGCACGGGGCCGAAAGCGCGGCGTCCAAACCGGCCTTTCGCTTTGCTTACATCTCCGACTCGCACCTGTACGAGCGGGACGTGAACGATCGTTTCGTGCGCGGCTTGCTCCGCGCGGTCGACGACGTGAACAATCTCGATCCCCAGCCGGACTTCGTGTTCTACGGCGGCGACCTGGCCCAGTTGGGACAGGCCAAGGAATTGGAGCTGGGCGCACAGATCCTGAAGAACCTCAAGGCCCCCCTGCGAATCATGGTCGGCGAACACGACTGGTACCTCGACATGGGCCAGAAGTGGCAGGAATTGTTTGGCAAGCCGACCTACTCCTTCGATCACAAAGGCGTGCACTTCGTCGTGCTCAACAGCGTGGTGGAGAAAGACTTCTGGACCGCCAGAAAGCTCTCGCCCATGGACCGCATGAAGACCGTGGCCGGCCTGGACAACGGCTTTCAGAGCCCCTTCACCGTGGGCGACCAACAGTGCAAGTGGCTGCAGGAAGACCTGGCTAAACTGCCCGACGACGCCAAGCTGATCGTCTTCTCCCACTCGCCGCTCTACAAGCTCTACAAACCCTGGAATTTCTGGACCGATGACGCCGATGAGGTCCAAGCCATCCTCAAGCGGTTCAAACAAGTGGTGGTGATCCACGGCCATACGCACCAGTTGTTGACCAATCGCATTGGCAATATCCATTTCCACGGACTGCTGTCCACCGCCTGGCCTTGGCCCTATGCCCCGGAAGGCATGCCCGAACTCACCATCCAGATGAGTCGCCCCGATCCCTTCAACCCCAGCGACGGGTGCGGAGATGGCGAGGTCTTCGTGCATCCGGACGGTCTGGTCGACAAGGTCTATGCCCTCTGGAACCGGAATCCGATCACGGTCAGCCGGACATACATGCTCAGCGCGGGCAAGCAGAACGTGCCGCCCCTGCCCAACCGGCCGGCATACTGATCATCAATCGAGGAGACAAACCATGACAATCACGTCGATACGATGCTATACCGGTTTGGCCGCCGTCGGCGCAAGCGGGCTCTTGTTAGCGGCGATCTTTGTGGGATGCTCCCAGGAGACGCCCCCGCCGCCCAAGGAGGTGGCCGACGTCAGTATGGATTTCACGCCACCGGCCGTGACCTTGTCCACCGAGACCGTTGCGGGCATGCCCACCACGGCCAAGACCGCTGCCAAGGAAGATGCACAGACGGTGAAGATCGGCGCCTGCGACGGGGGCAAACCGATCGAGGTTCCCAAGGACCTTAAGGGGCAAGCCCTGGCCGACAGCCTGATGGCCCAGTGGAAACTGCATCATCCCGAAGCCAACTGGGTGGCGGAAGAGATGGAACGCCACGCCATAAAGCCGCCAGCGGACAACTCGCACTTGCTCAAGGGCGACCAGGCCAAGGGGCACGCCTACGGCAACTACAGCGCGCAGGATCTGCTGACGTGGACACGTGAGACGGAGAAGTTCGTGGCCGAAGGCTCGCGAATCTTCCATAGCGGCGATGATTTGGGAAGTGCGGTCGCCGTCTCGTGCGACATGTGCCATCCCCACGCCTCCAACACGCACCCCGAGACCTATCCCAAGTTCCAGACCCAATTGGGACGCGTGGCCCTGCTGCGCGATATGATCAACTGGTGCATCGAGAACCCGGTGCGCGGCGAGAAGCTGGCGCCCGACAGCCCCGCGATGCGCGCCCTGGAAGCCTACATCCAGTCACAGCGTCAAGGAGTGCCGTTGAACTACGGGAAACACTGAGGACCTGTCCCGGAACCACCACGGCCCCGCCGGGCGACCTGGCAGGCCTGGCTTTCCGACAGCTTTGGGACGTACTGAATCCTAGTTTGTTTGCGCGGCTCTACTTTCACCTGGAGGCATCAATCATGAAGCGACGCGACTTCCTGGCGGCGGCCGGGGTTGGCACGGGCACGATTCTGGTGGCAGGCGCATCCCCTGCGGCCGCAGCCGCTGCGCCGCCGGAAAAACGCCTGCAAGTGTACCTCTGCGAAGAGTGCGGCGCCGTTGTGGAGATTATGGAGGCCGGCACGGCGCCCGTGGTGCATTGCGGCAAGCCAATGAAGCTCATGCCAGAACTCACCTCCGGCGAGCTGGCCCCCAAGCATCTGCCCGTGATCGAGAAGATCGAGGGCGGATACAAGGTCAAAGTGGGGGCGGTCGAGCATCCCATGCTCAAGGCGCATCATATCGCCTGGATCGAACTGGTGGCCGATGGCCAGGTGCTCCGCCAGTTCCTGGAGATCGATGCCAAACCGGAAGCCGTCTTCCTGACCAAGGCCCAGCAGGTTTCGGCACGCGAGTACTGCAACCTGCACGGGCTGTGGAAGAAATAGTCGATGAATCGATTCCGCCCCAACCGCCACGGCCCGCTGTGGTGGTTGGGGCAAACAATTCACCCCGGCACGATGGCGGCGTGGGCCCGGAGTAGCTTCTTCAACTCCGCCAGGGGCACTTCCGGCGGCGAGCATTGGCCCTTGACGGCCAGGGCAGCCGCGGCGCCGGCCGCCTGGCCCATCGCCATGCACGAAGCCTGCACGCGCAGGGCCGAGTTGGCCAGCCGGTCGCTGCACACGCTGCGCCCCGCCACCAACAGGTTGCGGCTCCCCTTCGGCACCAAAGCCCCCAGCGGGACCGTGGGTACGGTGCCTTCGGGCAAGGGCTCGGGCTTGACCCCTTTCTCGTCGTGCAAGTCGACCGGGTAGAAACTGTAGCACACGGCGTCGGAGAACACACGGCCGCTGGTGTAGTCGCCGACCGTAATCTGCGTCTCGCCCACAATCCGGTACGTTTCGCGAATGCCCGTCTCGGTCTGCATGCGCAACACCCTAGCGCCTTCGCAGCCGGGCAGCGCGCGAATAAAGCGGATCAGCCGCAGCACGGAACGGCGCCCGGCGATGTTGGCTTCAGTCTGGGTCTGCGCGGTCGAGGAGTCGGCGCCAAACACGTGCTGGGCGTTCGATCCACCGCCGCGGATAAAGTTGACAAACTGGCCTCCGGCGGAGGCGTAGTCGCCCGGCTGCAGGTCTCCGCGCTGCAAGGCCGCCTCATAGCGCTGCTGGATCAACTTGCCGTCGAGCCTGTCCAACTGGCAGTCGCCGATCTGGAAGATGAGCGTGCCCGGTTGGATCACGGCCTCGCGCAGGCGGGGCAGGCCGATCAAGCCCACCACATCGGCCCCGCCGGTGCAGTCGATAAGTTGTTTGGCGAAGATCTGGCGTTGGACTCCCTTGCCCAGCACTTCGACCTGCCAGCCGCCCTCCACGGCCTTGACGGTCCGGGGAAACTGGTAATAGCCCAGCGCCACGCCCGCTTCCAGGCAGGCCTCCTCGACCAGGGCCGCGTAGAGCTGGCCGTTGATGCGGACCTGTTGCATCGAATGCCGCTTCGGAATCACACTGAAATCCGGAAACTTGCCGCCGTCCAAGGCGACGGCCTTGGTGACCAGTTCCCAGCCGATGCCGGCAATGACCTGTTTCTTCCAGGCGTGGAACAGGCCGGGGAAGCTCACGCCGCCGGTGGTCGTGGTGCCGCCCAATTGGCTGCCCATCTCGACCAGCGTCGTGCGTGCGCCGGCGCGCGCGGCCTGGATGGCGGCAATCGTGCCCGCCGGGCCACCGCCGATGACCAGCACGTCGGTCGTTTCAGAGTGGGCGTCAGCCGCTCGAGCGACGGTCGACCGGGACCAGGCCGGGTCGGCACCGCTGGCCAAGGCCCCGATGCCGACCGAGGCCGCCTTGAGCATGTCACGACGTTTCATCGCCGGAGGTTCTCCTGTTTCTTGAATGGGCAGATGCAGCCTTGGGTCTTGGGAATGATCGCGACCATCTCCACAGTCCCAAGACCAATCCTTCAGTCTTCCAGCTTCAGCCCCTGATGTGGATCGGGCCGGGCACGGACGAGCCGGCCCGTGCGACCTTCCCCCTTCTCGGCGTTGCCGACGCCGACCAAAAAGGCGCCATCGGCCAAAGGCACAATACCGATCGAGCAGTTGAACTCGTAACGTCCCTGCAGACGAAATTCTTCGTCGGTCTTCAAGAGGATCTTCGGCGTGCCGTAACAGCCGAACCACCAGGAGCCCTGGGCATAGGCGACCGTCTGAATGCCGCGATAGGTTTGCCCGCTGGCGATCACGTGCCGCCGGACAAAACGAAAGTCGCGGTCGTACTCGTACACGTAGTTCTCTTCGATGTCTGCCGGCAGACCGCCGACCACCATGAAACGGCCCGCGTGGCAGGCCATGCCGCCGGCGCCGTGGACCACTTCCGGCACCGGATGGCGTGCCAGTTCGCGCAGGTCGGCCGCATCGTACACATAGACCCAGGAGTCGGCCTTGCCGGGCGGCTCGTTGAATTTGCCCAGATTCACGGCCACGTAGAGCTTGCCGTTTTCGTAGCACAGGTCGCCGTGGTGCGAGGCTACCGGCACTTGCTTCAGCAGCCGGCCTTGGCGATCGGTCTTCACCAGCACATCGGTGAAGGACCAGAAAATCGCCTCACGGCCGTCGATACACGCGCCCTGCAGATGCTTGCGGTAGTGGCCTTCACAGGTGACATTGTGGAACGCGGGCTCGCTGCCAGCAGCGAACAGGCACAGGCAGAGCGGCAACAGGCCGAACATGGCGCGGGGTATCCTTTGCGGTGGGATGGAAAGGGGCCGGTGCGGGGACTCTCCCCAGTATAACCGGCCCGAATCCGCTCCGCCAACACCCCTCGCCGCCTGCGGCCCTCTTAGAGCCGGTCCCAAGACCTGTCGGCAGCTCAGTCCTGCTGGGCCGCCCGACGTGGCTGGGGTGGTTCTGGGATAGGCCCTTAGCCGATCCACAGTCCTTCCACGCGGACTTGCCAGTGATCGTCGACGCGGCTGAGATAGTTCAGCAGGCCGCTGTGCCGCCATTGCAGCATGCACATCTGGGGCTGAAAGAAGTAGCGCATGCCCACGCGCAACTCCGACCGCGTGTGATGGACCAGGCCTTCGTAGCCTTCGGCAATATAGTAGCCCAAGTCCTTGTAGCCGTGCTGGCGCGGACCCAGCGGCCCGGTCACGCACCACACGATCACGCCCGTGCGGAGATCGACGTCGGTCGCGATCCCGCAATGGGTGATCGGGCAGCCGCACGACATGCCCAGGGGCCGGCCGATGAGCGTATCGCCCTTTTCGATCTGCAACTCGCGCGTGATCAGCGGGTTATGGGGGATGATGATCTCGCGCGGTCCGGGCTCTTCGGGAAAGTGCTCCAGGTAGAAGTCGAAATCGCGGCCCAGGCTATCCTGCCAGGTCAGCGGCCCCTCCTGGCTGGCGCGCGGGGCCAGCTCCACCGTGGCGCTGCGGCAGCCGCCGCAGCCGGTCGGGCCGCAAGTTGCCACGCGTTGGGCAGGCTGTTCCTTGGGTTGTGACTCCGCCGCCAGGGTCCCGCCTAGCCGTTCGTTGGCCAGATGCACGCAGCGGCGGATCATCTCGGGCGATTCTGCGAGTTTGCCCCGAAACGCCTCGCACGTGCGATAGCCGCACAGTCCACAGTCCAACCCCGGAAGCGTCACCGTCTGTGTTTCACTCACCATGGATACTCCTATTCTCCCCGATAGAAATTGTGGCTTTCCAGCGCGCGCACCACGCCGAAATGGGCGCGCCAGCCGATCTCCTTCTTGCCCACGCAGATCGTACACGTACCCACCGGCGGATTGCCGCGGAGGTACAAGGGGCCGTCGACGTCCGGCGTCGCCTGGACCTGGGCCACAAGCGGATCGATGCCGATGCCGTGCAGGGCGTTCACTTCGCGCACCATGACCTGGGCGGCCACGTCCTGGATCCGCGCCCGAAATACCTCGCGCTCGGCTTGAGACACACGGTCGATCTTGGTCACCACGGCCACGTCGGCCAGCGAGAGCATCGGCCCGACCTTCAGCGGCAGGTTCATGCCGCTGGTGGCCTCCAACACGATCATCCCCAGGCCGCCATCGATATACGGCGCGCAACGCAGGCACAACCCGGCCGTTTCCACCAGCAACACCTCGGCCCCCTCGGTCGCCGCCCACTGCAGGGCATCGCCCAAGACCATCACGTGGCAATGGTCCGGACACAACTCGCCCGTGTAGACCTTCTTCGTAGGAATGCCGAATTCGGCGGCCAGGGTCTCGTCCTCATCGGCGTATTGTACGTCCAGCTTGAGGAAGGCCGGCCGCTGTCCGGCCTGCAAGAGCTTGCGGATCATGTGCCGCAATACAGACGTTTTGCCGGTTGTAGCTGGACCGGCGCAGATCACCACTTTCATCACACCTCCTCCAGGCCAAAGAGAATCCGTCTTCTGCTCGTGGTCGTTGCGGCCCGCTGGCAGGCAGCACGCCCTGGACGCCACAACCACGCAGACACTCCCGCGTTCGTCAGGCGACTTCCTTCCAGTTGCTTTCCGTCAAACGTTCGCCACCGCGAAGCCGCTCGCGGAGCGTGCTCAGGGCGTCGTCCAGACGGTTGACGTGGACCGAGACGCCGCGCTCTTCCTCGCTGGTTGTCAGCACGCGGACGATGCCGCCCCCCTGCATCACGATCCGGAAGTCCGAGAGCAGCGCAATTCGCGGGTCGTGCGTGACGAAGACGAAGACCTTGCGGTGCTGGCGCAGCAGTTGTACGGCCTTGGTGCGGTGGATGCCCGCGTTTTCCACCTCGTCCAGCAGCACGACCGGCGTGCTGCAGATCACCGTCGCGTCGGCGATCAGCAGGGCACGCGTCTGTCCGCCCGAAAGCTCGGTCATGCGATTGTCCAGATCGATCGGTTCGCCGGTCAACTGGTTGGCGAAGTCGACGGCCTGGGCCACCAATTGCGGGGCGTGCGGCCCCTCGGTGCGAACCCGGGCGTGGGTCTCCAGGAATTCGCGCACCGGCAAATCGGAGAGAAAGGTCGTGTGCTGCGTGATCAAGGCAATCGGATTGCGCGCCGGATTGTAGCGAAAGTCGGCCGGGGCCGGCCGGCCGTTGATCAGGATTCGCCGCCAACTGGGCGTGTCGCCGTCGGCAAACAGTTCGATGTCGTTGATGAGGGTGGTCTTGCCCGAGCCGGTCGGACCGACAATGCTCACGACTTGTCCCATGTGCATGTCGATGCGGTCGAAACCTTCGCGGCGACCGTGTCGTCCCTGGCCGGCAAGTATGGATATGCTTTGAATCATGGGCGCGCAGTGCCTCCTCTTGCGGCCTATGCCGCGATCAAGTGTATGAAGCGGTTGAATGACCTTCTTGGTTGCGACAAGCCAAGTGCAACCGTCATGCCAAGAGGGGTGGAACCGCGAGAATCGACTTGCGTGCGGTAGTCTACGCAGTTTCCCTGGCACCCGAAGGGCTGTGGCGAGTGTCGCCCAGCACATATGCGGGCCGCTTCCCAGAGCATTTCACGGAAATACGGTGGCCGGCTGGAATGCGGCAGCCCGTGGCGACCGGAACGCGGTCAGGCGAGCGCCAAGGGCTCGTTGCAACGCGTGACGAAGTCGTGCAGTTCCACGATCCGCGCGACCTCAGGATGGATGACCCCACTGCCCACCGTGCTCAGAAACCGGCACGTGGCGAAACTGCGTTGTCCATCCTCGTACTTGGCCTTCCATTGTTCAAACTGCCGGGCCGCACCCGGGTCTTCGATCGGATAGCGCAACGTGTTGGCATAGTGTCCGCAGCGCCAGGGCTTGGGAGTCAACCGTGCACGAAAGCACTCCTGGGCTTTGCACAACCGAACATAGAGCGGATCGCAGCCCAATCGCTGCAGGATCTCCAGGCTGGTCTGGCTGGCGGGATCGAACAGGTCGTGGGTCACAAGCCCGCGCAGACCGGCAAAGGTGCGGTACAAACGCATGTTCCAGCCCGGATGGGCCGCCACGAACTGCTCAACGCTTGCCAGTGCCTTCTGTTCAGCCGAAGGTTCGGCAGCGGGCTGGGCTCGACCAAACAGACGCGCGAAGAACCCCGGCCCGGCCCCAGCAGGAGCCTCCGGAAAATCGATGTCCACGAACATCACGCGCTCGACGTTCAGGACCAGCGACCCGTACAGATTCCGCACGACCACCGCCACAAGCTGGCCCTGGTCGTCCGTCACCCGGTTGGTGACCTCTTCCCGAAGCGGTGAGGCGCCATAGGCGTAGCGGTCGCGTTTTCGCCCGTGGAGCATGGCGTCGACCACGCGCCGGGCTGCGGCCAGAGCCGATTGGCAGGCGTCGTCCTGGCTGATGTTCGACGAACGCCAACACGTGAACCTGACCTTACGGCCTTGGGCCGAAGTCTCCTCGGCCGTGGCCTTGGACCAATAGCGTGGTACTTGCATGGGATTACAGCAGGGGGATGTTGGCCTTCCGACAGGCTTCCTGCATGGCGTCGGGCCAGATGCCTACGCTCACTTCGCCCACGTGCGCTGCGCGGAGGAAGAACATGCACATCCGCGACTGCCCGATCCCTCCGCCGATCGACTGGGGCAGTTCGCCGGCAGCCAGCATGCGGTGGAAAGGGAACTGCAGGCGGTGCTCCAGGCCGCGGATCTTGAGTTGCCGCACGAGCGTTTCCGGGTCGACGCGAATGCCCATCGAGGAAATCTCAAACGCCCGATCCAGAACCGGATTCCACAACAGGATGTCGCCATTCAGCCCGGCCCCGCCGTCAGGCCGGGGCGTGGTCCAGTCGTCGTAGTCGGGCGCCCGGCCGTCGTGCGGCTGTCCGTCGGGCAGCGCTCCCCCAATCCCGATGATAAACACGGCCCGATGCTCGGCGCAAATGCGGGTTTCCCGCTCGCGCGGCCCCACGTTCGGCCAGCGACGGTACAGTTCCTCGGAAGTGACGAAGGTGATCTTCTCCGGCAGGATCGGACGAATGCACGAGTATTGCGACGCCACATGGAACTCGGTTCGACAGATTACGTCGTAAATCGCCTTGACCACCGCTTCCAGCGTCTCCCGGTTCCGCTGCTGCGGGGTGATGATCTTCTCCCAGTCCCACTGGTCTACGTAAACCGAATGAATGCTATCCAGCGTTTCATCCGGACGAATGGCGTTCATGTCGGTGTAGATGCCCTCGCCGGGCTCATAACCGTAGCGCTTCAGGGCCAGGCGCTTCCACTTGGCCAACGATTGCACAATCTCCACCGGCGCGTCGCCATCCTCCTTGACGCGGAAGCTTACGGGCTGCTCAACACCATTCAGGTCGTCGTTGATCCCGGTGCCGCTGCGCACGAACAAGGGGGCCGTGACCCGCTGCAATCGCAGGGCGTCGGCCAAATTGTGCTCGAAGAAGTCCTTGATATCCTTGATCGCGGTCTCGACCTCGCGCGTGCTCAGCAAGGGGCGATATTCCGCAGGCAGGTTGTACACGCCGGACATGGCTCTGGTTTCCTTCACAGGGGTTTGGCAATCACTTCGCCACTAGATGCGGCCAACGAAATCCGGCCCTGGTGATCCACGGCGGCGACCTCAAAGCGATAGGTCGCGCCTGGGGCCAGGAGCTTCCCCAACTCCAACTGCGTGACCGCATCGCGCGTCTGGATGGAAAGATACGGATAGACCTCCATGTCCTGGTTGTTATCGGCCGGCTTAAGCAGCACGGGCGTGACCAGGTAGTGACTGACTTGGACCGCATCGACCGGAGCGAGCCAGGAAAGCCGCGCCGAGGCGCCACGGCTCACAACCTTGATACCTGTGGGTGCGGGCACGGCGGCGGTGCCGGCCACCGGGCGATCCTTGGCGACGGTCACCTCCCATGCGGCGATCCGGCCAGTGGCCGGCGTGATCACCAGCAACTTGTCCGAGCCGATGGCGACCATCGACGTATTGCCGCCGCTCTGGCTGGTGACGATGTAGCCATCGCTCCATTGCCGCCCGGCGCCGTCGGCCGAAACATAGACCCGGCAATGGTCTTTGCTGTGCGCCGTGAGCAGAACCAGCACCCCATTGGGGAGCAGACGCAGTCCCGGCGCCTTGCCCGGCACGAGCCTCCGAGCCGGGCCGGCAAGCAGCCTCTGCACCGGCGACCACGTGGCGCCATTGTCGGCGGATCGCGCGCTGACAATCGCAGATTGCGAGCTGCTGCCGGTACGAATGGCGGCCAGCAATTGGCCGTCGGACGTGCGCTCCACAGCCGTCTCCAGCCAGGGGGCGGTCGGCGCGGCGTTGCAGGCGCGCATTTCGGCAGCCGTGGCAATGACCGACGCGACATGCCAGTTCCGCCCTCCATCGGCCGATTTCAACCACAGTGATCGACTGCCCGTCTTGCTCCAGGCGTAGGCCGGCATGCCCAGGGAGCCATCGCTGTCCTGAAGAATTCGCGGCAGAGGACGAGCAATCACACCGACAGCGTCTGAAGCGTGGATCTCGGCGTGTTCCATCTGCCAGGTCTGCCCTTGGTCCTTGGAAATCCCCAGCGCGTACTGTTCGCGCGATGCCTGGGGGACAGAGCCCTTCAGGACTTGCTTTCGTTCGGGCACAAAGCGGATGCCGAAGGTGATCAACTCACCCGTGGGCAGCCGATCCTGCCACATGTCCAACATGCCGGCAAAGGGATAGTCGTCTGGGCCGGCCCTCCAGGACCGCCCAGAGTCCGTGGAGTAGGCGAATCCCATACCGACTGATTTCCCCCAATCATCAGGATGGTTGGGATAGAGCAAGTTGACTCGCTGCGTTGTCGTTGCACCTTGCCCCACGTCGTAGGCCACGGCCCAGCCTGCGCCGGTGATTCCAGGCCTTTCGCAGATGCTGACCATGGGGGCCACGGTCAGGCTGACCATGGGGGCCACGGTCAGGCTGACCATGGGGGCCACGGTCAGGCCGGCTGTGGGCTGTGCCCAAAGTGCCTCCGAACCCTCGACATCCTGCCCCTGCGCCAACACCACGCCAGCCAGGCAGATCAGCGTGCCCGCCAGCCGAACGACCCGGCCGAGGCCATCCAAGAGCCCTGCCCGGAAACGGCTCTGAGGCATGAATCGCAGCATACGGGACCTTGCCGAAGTTGATCTCGCGAGTGTCGAACGCCGCCCCCCATGCTAGCCACGGGCTGGTTGGAATTCAACAACCCCCACCGGCCATCGCGCTGCGGCGTCGCGCAGGGCCGACCGTGCGGACGACGGCCTCCACGTTTCGGCCGTGTACGTTCCAGTGACCGGAGCTCACTGGGCTGCCGCTTGTGGATCGCCCGCCGTTTGGCAGGCACGCGGCAGCAACCACAGTTGCTCGCGGCCGGGTTCCACCCCGTCCCAGCAATACGTGCACATGCGACACTTGGGCAAGCCGATGGCGGTGACCAGATCGTCCAGGCGTTGGTACTTGAGCGAGGTCAATCCCAGACGCTGGCGAATCCGCTCGACCATGGCGGCGTGCCGTGCGGAGTTGGGATCCGCGTAGTCGGCCAGATGCTTCGCGTCGTCCCCCTCCAACTCCTTGATCGCTTTGCGCGCGGCCAGGTCCAGCTCCGACTTGGAGCGGGAGAAGTTCAGGAACTTGCAGCCATACAGCAGGGGAGGGCAGGCCGGTCGCATGTGGACTTCTTTCGCGCCATACTCGAACAGCCGGCGGATCGTGTCGCGGAGTTGTGTACCGCGAACGATCGAGTCTTCGCAAAACAGAACTCGCTTGCCCTGAATGAACTCCCGGATCGGAATGAGCTTCATCCGCGCGACCAGATCGCGAACACGCTGCTCTTGCGGCATGAAGCTGCGCGGCCACGTCGGCGTGTATTTCACGAACGGCCGGCCATAAGGGATGCCGGAGCCGTTGGCGTAGCCAATGGCATGTCCAGTCCCCGAATCGGGAATGCCGGCCACGAGGTCCACTTCCAGATCGTCGGCACGCGCCAGGACCGCTCCGCAGCGGTTTCGTGCCATCTCGACGTTGATGCCTTCATAACTGGAAGCCGGGTAACCGTAGTAGACCCACAAGAATGTGCAGATCTGCATTTCCTGGCCCGGACCAGCAAGGGTCTCGACCCCCTCGGGCGTGATCCGCACAACCTCGCCCGGCCCCAGGTGGCGATCGGTCTTGTAGTCCAGGTTCGGCAGGGCGCAGGTCTCGATGGTTGCGGCATGCGCGCCCTCCTTGCTGCCGATGGTCACGGGCGTGCGGCCCAAACGGTCGCGCGCCGCATAGACCGCATCCTCGGTGAGCAGCAGCATGGAGCACGAGCCTTCGATCACCTCCTGGGCATAACGAATGCCCTGGGCAAAGCTGTCTTCGCGATTGATCAGGGTCGCGACCAACTCCGTGGGGTTGATACCCGCCCCGCCCATCTCGGAGAAGTGGGTGGCGCGTCCGCGAAAAGCCTCGGCCGCCAGCTTGTCCAGGTTCAGGATCCGCCCGACCGTGACGATGGCGTACGTACCCAGGTGCGAACTGATGATCAGCGGCTGGTCCTCATAGTCGCTGATGACGCCGATGCCCAAGGGGCCGTGCATCTTCCGCAAGTCGTCCTCGAACTTGCTGCGGAACTGGCTGTTGGTGATGTCATGGATGAAGCGAACGAAGCCACTGGGGCCGCCGATGGCCATGCCACCGCGCATCGTGCCCAAGTGGCTGTGGTAATCAGTGCCATAGAACAAATCGGCCACGCAATCGGTTCTCGACGCCACACCGAAGAATCCACCCATGAATGTGCTCCCTGCTCAGCGAGTCCCGTCCCCTGCCCCGTGCCTCCTGGCCACACGTCCCGCGCACCGCGCAGGGCCGCAGCAAAACAAGCTCGCGTCTCTAGCTGATGTCCTTGTGATAGCTTTGCAGACTCTTCACCTGTCCGTGTCCCTGGCGATCGGCGGCAATGCCTTTGGCGGCGGCCACCGCCGCGGCCAGCGTGGTGATATACGGCACCTTGCGTTTGATGGCCATTTGGCGGATGTAGGCGTCGTCGGCCTTGCCCATCTTCCCGCGCGGCGTGTTGACGACCAGATGGATCGCGCCGTCCATGATCGCGTCGGCGATGTTCGGCCGCCCCTCGCGCGTCTTGAGAATCAAGTCCGCAGGAATGCCGTACGACTGCAACAAGGCATGCGTGCCCTGCGTGGCCTTGATGCGGAATCCCAACTCGGCGAATCGCCGGGCCACTTCCAGCACGGCCGGTTTGTCGCGATCCGCGACCGTGATCAGCACCGTGCCTTCCAAGGGAAGGTGCTGACCGGCCGCCTCTTGCGCCTTGTAGAAGGCCAGGCCAAACGAATCGGCCATGCCCAAAACCTCGCCCGTGGAACGCATTTCGGGCCCCAGCAACGGATCGACCTCATGGTACATGTTGAAGGGGAAGACCGCCTCCTTGACGCCGAAGTGCGGAAACGTCTTGCGGCCCAGGGCCAACTCGGGAAGCCGCTTGCCGAGCATGATCTGCGTGGCGATCCGCGCCATGGGGATATTGCAGACCTTCGAGACCAGCGGCACGGTGCGGCTGGCGCGCGGGTTGGCTTCGAGAATGTACACCGTATCCTTCTGGATGGCGTACTGGATATTCATCAACCCCGAGACCTTCAGCTCGATGGCAATCTTGCGGTTGTATTGATAAATCGTGTCGATGTGCTTGGGCGGAATACTGATCGGCGGGATCACGCAGGCCGAGTCCCCGGAATGGATGCCGGCCAGCTCGATATGCTCCATCACCGCCGGCACGAAGGCGTCCTGGCCGTCGGCCAGGCAGTCGGCCTCGACTTCGATGGCGTTTTCCAGGAAACGGTCGATGAGGATCGGCCGTTCCGGCGAGACATCCACGGCCGCCGCCACATACTCGCGCAGCATTTCCTCGTCGTGGATCACGGCCATGGCCCGGCCCCCTAATACGAACGAGGGACGGACCATCAACGGATAGCCGATCTGTTGGGCCACAGCCAGGGCTTCGTCCAACGTGCTGGCCATGCCCGATTCGGGCTGGGGAATGCCCAGTCGCCGCATCGCCTGGCGGAAACGATCCCGATCTTCGGCCAGGTCGATGGCGTCGGGCGAAGTCCCCAGGATCTTGACGCCGGCCGCGGCCAGTTCGGCCGCCAGGTTCAGCGGCGTCTGACCACCAAACTGCACGATCACCCCCAGCGGCTGTTCCTTCTCGTAGATGCTCAGCACATCTTCGACGGTCAGCGGCTCAAAGTACAGCTTGTTGGAAGTGTCGTAGTCGGTCGATACGGTCTCCGGATTGCAGTTGACCATGATCGACTCGTAGCCCGCGTCGCGCAGGGCAAAGGCGGCGTGGACGCAGCAGTAATCGAACTCAATCCCCTGGCCGATCCGGTTGGGTCCACCGCCCAGAACCAACACCTTCTTGCCGGAAGAGACGCTGGTCGTGTCCGGCGCGTTGTAGCTGGAATAATAGTAGGCCGCATTGTTCACGCCGCTGACGGGCACGGCGTGCCAGCCTTGAACAACCCCCAAGGCCTTGCGGCGGTTGCGGATTTCGACCTCCGGCAGCCCCAGCAGCTTGGCCAGGTACTTGTCGGCAAAGCCGTCCTTTTTGGCCCGCACCAGCAATTCGTCGGGCAGGACCCCGCCTTGGTACTTGAGGATCTCCTCCTCCAATTCGACCAGTTCCTTCATCTGCTGGATGAACCAGGTCTTGATGAACGTCCGTTCGGAGAGCGTCTGCACGCTGGCGCCCTTGCGCAGCGCCTCGTACATGAGGAACTGCCGCTCGCTGGAAGGATGGGCCAAACGCGCCATCAGTTCCTCCAGCGAGAGCTTGTTGAAGTTCTTGGCGAACCCCAGCCCGTAACGCCCGATCTCCAGCGAGCGAATGGCCTTCTGGAAGGCTTCTTTGTAGGTCTTGCCGAGGCTCATCACCTCGCCCACGGCCCGCATCTGCGTGCCCAGCTTGTCTTCCAGCCCGCGGAACTTCTCAAAGGCCCAGCGCGAGAACTTCACCACCACATAGTCGCCCGAGGGCGTATATTTCTCCAGCGTTCCATCGCGCCAGTAGGGAATCTCGTCCAGGGTCAAACCGCCGGCCAGGAGCGAAGAGACGTGGGCGATGGGGAAACCGGTGGCCTTGGAGGCCAGGGCCGACGACCGCGAGGTGCGCGGGTTGATCTCGATGACCACCACGCGGCCCGTCTTCGGGTCGTGGGCGAACTGGATATTGGTGCCGCCAATGACCTGGATGGCCTCGACGATGTCGTAGGAGTATTTCTGCAGTCTCTGCTGCAGTTCCGGAGAGATCGTCAACATGGGAGCCGTGCAGTACGAGTCGCCCGTATGGACCCCCATCGCGTCCACGTTCTCGATGAAACAGACGGTGATCATCTGGTTCTTGGCGTCGCGCACGACTTCCAACTCGAGTTCTTCCCAACCTTCGACGGACTCCTCGACGAGAATCTGGCCCACGATGCTCGCCGCCAGCCCGCGCGCCACCACGGTGCGAAACTCCTCCATGTTATAGACCAGGCCCCCGCCGGTGCCCCCCATCGTGTACGCCGGCCGAATGACGGCCGGAAGCCCGATGTGCTCCAGGACCTTCTCGGCCTCTTCCAGGGTATGGGCGATTTCGCTCTTAGGCATGGGCACGCCCAGGCGATTCATGGTGTCCTTGAACGCCTGGCGATCCTCGCCCCGCTCGATGGCATCCACCTGCACGCCGATCACCTTGACGTTGTACTTGTCCAGCACGCCCGCCTTGTGCAATTGCGAGCAGAGGTTCAGGCCCGACTGGCCGCCCAGGTTGGGCAACAAGGCGTCGGGACGCTCCTTGGCGATCACCTCGGTCATGGCCTCGACCGTGAGCGGCTCAATATACGTGAAGTCCGCCATGCCGGGGTCGGTCATGATCGTGGCCGGATTGGAATTGGCCAGGACGATCGTGTAGCCCAGACCGCGCAACGCCTTGCAGGCCTGAGTGCCGGAGTAATCGAACTCGCACGCCTGGCCGATCACAATCGGCCCGGAACCAATGATCATCACCTTCTGAATGTCGGAACGTCTTGGCACGGTCCTTCTCTCCTCTGGGCTTCTGCGGGACAATAGGTTCTTCGGAAACTGGCCCTCGGACCTGCGGAGCGGCCTCGGCCGTAGGGAACGACCGTGCCAGCTCATGTCCGGTCCTGCATCGCCGACGGACTACAGGCGTCCGACAGACGCCTGCCCTGGCCGACCTCCCCTTGGTCGGTTCGAGCCGTCAGCCACGCACAAGATCAACTCGATGAGTGTCTTCGAACCGGTCCCTGAACGTGTCGGCAACGCAGTGTCGCTGGGCTGCCCGACGTGGCCGTGGCGGTTCCGGGATGGGCTCTTGGACGCCGCACGCGCCGCTCACACGTACTCGATCGTCGCCGGCGGCTTGGGCGTCAGATCGTACAGGCAACGATTCACACCCGGGATCGCCGTAATCCGTGCGGAGATCCGGTTGAGTTTCTCCCAGGGCACCTCCACGGCCGTGGCGATGCGCGCGTCGACACTGTCGACACAACGGACCACGATGATCTGGCCAAACTCCCGTTTGCCGTCACGAATGCCTGTCGCTTTGTCGTTCAGCAAAACGGCCAGGTACTGAAACACGTTCATCCCGGCCAGTTCCTCCTCGACGATCGCCGTGGCAGCACGCACGGTAGCCAAACGCTCTTCGGTGACCTCCCCCACGATGCGCGTGGCGAGCGCCGGTCCCGGAAAGGGCATCCGGCGGGCCAAACCCGGCGGCAGCCCCAACAGCCGGGCCACTTCACGCACGCCATCCTTACGCAAGGTCTCCAGCGGTTCCAACACATGATAGCCGTAGGCCTGCTGCGGGTCGATTCCCAATTGTGCCAAAATATTGTGCTGCCGCTTGATGCCCGCCACCGTCTCTTCGATGTCCGTGAGGATCGTGCCGTGCAGCAAGTACTTGGCCCCCGATTGGCGAACCAGATCGCCAAACACCTTCTTGTAGAAGGTCTGAGTCACGGCGTTCCGCTTGGCCTCGGGATCGGTCACACCCGCCAGAGCCTGCAGGAAATCGCGCCGCGCGTCCACCACCTCGACCGGAATGCACATGTCGGCCATGGCGTGCATCACCTGCTGCGGCTCTCCCTCCCTCATCAGAGCATTGTCGATGAACACCGTCTTCAACCGGTCACCAAGGGCTCGGTGCCCCAAAACCGTAACCACGGAACTATCCACCCCGCCACTGAGTGCATTGATGGCCAGACCATCGCCAACAGTTTCTCTAATAGAGAGTATTTGCTGCTCGACAAAAGACTTATAGTCCATCTTCGCTCTGCCTTTCCTGCGACGGTCGATGCCGCAACGCGTGGTGCCAGTGCTTCCGTATACCCATACTGCGTCGATTGATACGGCGTTCTCAGCCGAATTGCGCCAGAATAGCCGTTCTATTTGCAATTGCAATGGTCGCATGTAGAATTCTTATTCTGCGCTGCGGCAACTGGCTTGCCTTGGCCGGAATCATCGAACCGGGCCGCTCCAATTCCCTGTCTTGCCACGCCCCGTCGCCCCAGGAGGTCGCCGGGCAACGCGGACGCGACCGCGCGAGTCGCACCCAAGATCAACCTCGTTCCCCATCGGAGGGCGCTGCTCCCATGACTCAACCAGTGACGATCATGCCCTGCTTAGATATGCGCAATGGCCGGGTGGTCAAAGGCGTTCACTTCGTCGACATCCGCGATGCGGGCGATCCGTCCCAGTGCGCCCAGGCCTATTGCCAAGCTGGAGCCGACGAACTGGCGCTGTTGGACATTACCGCCACCGTCGAGGGCCGGGCCACGATGCTCGACGTGGTCCGCCGCGTGGCCGAGGTCACGACCGTGCCCTTCACGGTGGGGGGCGGAATCTCGGATGTGGCGTCGGCCGCCGCGGTATTGGCGGCGGGAGCCAACAAGATCTCCACCAGCAGCGCCGCCTTTCGCAAGCCTCAAGTCATCGCCGAGATGGTCAAGGAATTCGGCCCCGAAAAGGTCACCGTCGCCATCGACGTGGACCGCAATCCAGCCTTGCCTTCCGGCTACGAGGTCTACATCGATGGCGGCCGGACCGCCACCGGCGCTGACGCCGTGGAGTGGGCCAAGAAAGTCGATGCATTCGGCGTGCCCGTGATCCTCCCCACCAGCAAGGCAGGCGACGGCGCTAAGACCGGCTACGACCTGCCCGTGATCCGAGCGATCCAAGCCAACACGTCCGCCCAAGTGGTTGCCTCCGGCGGGGCTGGCAAGCTGGAGCATTTCTACGACGCGGTCCAGGCTGGAGCCACGATCTTGCTGGCCGCCTCCGTGTTCCACTTCCACATGATCGGCATTCCGGAGCTGAAGAACTATCTCCGGAATCGCGGCGTCACGCTACAATCTGATTGAGCCACGCTGCCGATCGCCATGACACCGGCCGGGCAGTGCGCCAAGGCTGGCCCTTGTGCGCCGCAATCCGCAGGGCACCGCGGTCATGGACTGCGTCTGCCCCTGGCCGCCATCAGCCAGATTGGAGACACCCCATGGAAAACCAGAGCAATCTGACCACCGGCCTGCCGGGACTGGACAAGGTACTCGAAGGCGTCATGCCGGGCGACAACATCGTCTGGCAGGTCGATACGATCGACGACTATAAGGCCCTGGTGATGCCCTACGCGCGGGCCGCGCGGGCCGCACACCGCCGCTTGATCTATTTCCGCTTCGCCTCGCACGAGCAGTTGATTCCCGACGACTTCGGGGCTGAAATCCACACGCCCAATCCGCGTCTGGGCTTCGAGAGCTTCGTCAATCAGGTACACTCGGTGATCGAGGCCGCCGGGAAGCACGCCATCTACGTGTTCGACTGCCTCTCGGAGTTGGCTTCGCTGTGGCTGGCCGACCAGATGCTGGGCAACTTCTTCCTGCTCACCTGCCCTCGCCTCTACGACCTGGAGACGGTCACCTACTTCGGTATCTACCGGCACTACCACGCTTCGTTTGCTCTCAACCCGATTACCGAAACCACGCAGTTCCTTCTGGACGTGTTCAGCTACCAAGGCCGGACCTACGTGCGTCCGATCAAGGTCCAGCACCGTTCGACCTCGTCGATGAACACGATTCACCTTTGGGAGGAGGGCGATTCATTCCGGCCCATCACCAGCAGCGCAAGCATCTCCGAACTGCTGTGCTCCAGCCGCTGGCCGGGACTGCGCGCCGACACGCGGATCGGTTTCTGGCGGCGGATCTTCAACGAGGCGCAACAGGCCCACGACGACGCCCAGGCCGGTCGCTGCCCGCCCGAGAAAGAGCAGGAGGTCTTCGACCGACTCAGCCGCATGGTCCTCTCGCGCGACGAGACAATGCTGCACCTGGTGCACCGCTACCTGAGCCTCTCCGATATCCTCGAAATTCGCGACCGCATGATCGGTATCGGACTGATCGGCGGCAAGGCCCTGGGCATGCTCCTGGCCCGGGCGATCCTCAAACGTCATCATCCGCGATTCCACCATCTGCTCGAATCGCACGATTCGTTCTACATCGGCTCCGACGCCTTCTACACGTTCTTGATCCGCAGCGGCGTGTGGTGGATCCGCCAGAAGCAGCGCGACCCCGCAACGTTCCTGGAAGACCTGGAAGAGGCCCAGGCGCGGATCTTGAAAGGCAAGTTCCCCGACTACACCATGGACCAGTTCGTGGCCATGCTGGACTATTTCGGGGAATCGCCCTACATCGTTCGCTCCAGCTCGCTACTGGAGGACGCCTACGGCAACGCCTTTGCCGGCAAGTACGACAGCGTGTTCTGCGTGAACCAGGGCTCGCGCGAGCAGCGTTTGCAGGCCCTGCTGGACACCGTGCGCCTGGTCTACGCCAGTGCCATGAGCGAAAAGGCCCTGCGCTATCGCGTAGGCCGGGGCCTGCTGGACCGCGACGAGCAAATGGCCCTGCTCATCCAACGCGTCTCCGGCGATCGCTATCGCGACAAGTTCTTCCCCCAGATCGCCGGCGTCGGCTTCTCCTTCAATCCCTATGTCTGGTACAAGGACATCGATCCCCACGCGGGCGTGATCCGGCTGGTGTTTGGGCTGGGTACCCGGGCCGTGGATCGGGCCGACGACGACTACACGCGGCTGGTCGCCTTGAACGCCCCATGGCGCCGGCCGGAGAGTAATTTCGACGAGGTCTGCGAGTACTCACAGCACCGCGTGGATTATCTGGACCTGAGCGCCAACCGGCTCCTGTCCGGCCATTTTTGGGACCTGCTGAAAGAAGGCCTGGACTTGCCTTTGAAGATGGTCGCCTCCTGTGAGCGGCCATCCCCGCCCGGCGAGGTCACGCCGAACCACGTGCTGACCTTTGACGGACTCTTGTCGCGCACCCCGTTTGTGGAGGACATGCGCGAGATCCTGCAGACCCTCGGCCAGGCCTACAACACGCCGGTGGATATCGAGTTCACCGTCAATTTCCTCACGCCGCAGCAGTACAAGATCAATCTCCTGCAATGCCGGCCTCTGCCGGTCCAGGGCATGGACAGCCCCAGCCTGCCCGAAATCCAGGTCCGCGACGAAGACCACATCGTGCAGTCCCACGGGGCGATCATCGGCCCCAGCCGGCTGGTCAAAATCAATCGCTTCATCTATGTCGTTCCATCGCTCTATGGCGAGCTGCCCCTTGCGCAACGCTACGAGGTGGCTCGATTGCTGGGCCGCGTCAATCAGGCCATCGCCGACGACAATGCGACCAACATGCTGCTCGGACCGGGCCGCTGGGGTACGTCCAGCCCGGACCTGGGAATCCCCGTACATTTCTCCGAAATCAGCCGGGTCGCGGTGCTCTGCGAGATCGTGACCATGCGCGAGAACCTGATTCCCGACGTGTCGTTGGGGACCCATTTCCTCAATGAGCTGGTGGAGATGAACATCCTCTACATGGCCCTCTTTCCCAAAGAGCAGGGCAACTACCTCAACGAGCGGTTCTTCCTGGACGCGCCCAACCGGCTGCTGGAACTGGTGCCCGACGCCGGCCGCTGGCAGGACACGGTGCGCGTGGTCGATACGGATAAGGTGCTGCGCCCCGAGCAGCAAGTACTGCTCCTGGCCGACGCGGGCCAGCAGGAGGCGCGGATCGTGATCGCCGAGTCTCAGGTGCCGCCGCCTGCACGACGAGCCCGCGCCTGAGAACGCACGCGCCAGAACTCGCCACCGCCGATCGGCGCAATCCGGCAAGGCGAGATCCGTTGCTTCTGTTGCGGAACGCCGCTCTGAGATCGGTCATTCTGAAGCGTAGCGAAGTATCCGCCCGGTTCGCGGTCCTTCGCTGCGATCCGGATGCCCCGGCGTGGACGTTCCGCAACAGAATCTCAGTTGCTGCTGAAGGTGGGCGGAAAGGGCGTTTCCACCACAGCCCGCTCGACGGTCCGCTTCAGGTGAGCCAGCAACCGCTGGCAGCGGCGGTGCACGTTGAATTCCGACAGCAATCGCTGCTTCTCATCCAGGTTGATATCGAGCATATAGGCAATGATGTCGGTCAGAATGCCCAGCGGCAAATCACCGTCCAGCAACTGATCGATCTGCTCCTGCGCCTGCGGCAGCCGGGGAAGCGATTCCAAGAGGGTCGCACGCAGGCCTTGCCGCAGCTTCCGGTGCAAAGTCTCGTCGTCCGGGTAGACGTCTTCGCACAACTCGACATGAACCTCGCGAAACGACTTGCGGGGCTCTAGCTCCGCCACCAGGCGCACACGCTGCACCCCCAAGAGCAACAGATTGAAGGCCCCGTTCTTCAGCTTGTGATGCGTGGTGATCTGGCTCAGGCAGGCGATCGGCTGCACGGCCGGCCGACCCTCGTAGTCCTTTTCCCAGCCTGGCGCCAGACGCCCCATGACGATCAACCGGTCTGTGGTCAACGCTTCCGCCAACAGCTCCCGGTACCGCGGCTCGAAAATGTGCAGCGGCTGCATCACATGCGGAAAGAGCACCAGATTGGGTAGCGGAAACAACCGGGCCGTGCCCGTGAAGTTCTGCAAAAACGCTTGTGGCTCTTCGAAAGAGGACATGGCGTGGAGATTGTCTAGGATGGTTGAAGGGGGTCAGGAGAAACGGGGCAGGCCACTGGGGCGGCAGCGAGGGAGGCGAGTACACCGGGATACGCTCATTGGCGCTGGACCTCTGGGGACAAGCAGATCACGGGGCGGTGGCCGTCCGGCGGTCTCGGCTGCCCAGATGCGTGCGGTGACACGCACTGGGTCATCTGCCCCAGGAAGGCATCCACATCCAACCCCAAATACCAGGGGCGATAGTCCGCCAGGTACTTCCGGCAGCCGGCCAATAGCTTGGTCGCGCCGTGCATGTTGCCGCGATCCAAGTGGTGCAAAGCCACGGCCGCCTGAATCAGCCCCTTGTAGAACAGTCGCGCCGGCCCCTGCGAAGCGATCCACAAGTCCTCCCAGATCTCGTGGCTTTCAAAGTAGTCCCGCCGATTGAATCGCGCGATTCCCTGCAAATACAGCGGTTCGTACTGCGTCACAGACACCCGACCTCGCTATACCTGAGCCCCCCTTGGTTCGGCCTGTGGAAATTATAGGTTGAATCCATACCGCAGGCCACTTTGTCGCGTCCCAGGTCGACGCAGCCCAACGGCCGGAATACTTGACACTTCGGCGTAACCCCGGGAGAATGCGGCTGTTCGGCGGGAATCGAGGGTGGCCGCCAGACGCTTCGTTCCGGCAATAGGCGTCAGCCGACGCCCACCTCCAGAAGTTCTTCCGGGGCTGCCCGACCGCCCCCCGTGGGCATACACTCCTCCAGCGGTACTCGACTGACACGCACTCATAAGGAATGGGGATGGCGGTCCCGGCCGAAGGCAAGCGACAGGCATCCAAGGTCGTTCGGCAACTTGCCCGGACTTATCCCGACGCGACCTGCGCGCTGCATTTCTGCACCCCGCTGGAGCTGCTGGTGGCCACAATCCTCTCGGCCCAATGCACCGACGTACGTGTGAACCAGGTGACCGCCCGGCTCTTCGCCAAGTATCGCCGTGCGGCGGACTATGCGACTGCCGCGTCACGGGAACTGGAAAGCGAGATCCAGAGCACCGGCTTCTTCCGCAACAAGGCCAAGAGCATCAAGGGCTGCTGTCAGGCATTGCTGGACCGTTTCGACGGCCAGGTCCCGCAGGAACTGGAGGCCCTGGTCGAGCTTCCCGGCGTGGGGCGAAAGACGGCCAACGTGGTCTTGGGAACCGCATTCGGCATTGCTTCCGGAGTGGTGGTGGACACTCACGTTTCGCGTCTCAGCCAGCGATTGGGGCTCACCGCCCAGCGCGATCCTGTGGCGATCGAAGAAGACCTCATGGCAATCCTGCCGCGCAAGGAGTGGATCGATTTCAGCCACCGCATGATCCACCATGGCCGTCAGATCTGCGCGGCGCGCAAACCCAAGTGCAGCGTCTGTCCCATGCTGGAATTCTGTCCGCAACGCGGCGTCACGGCCCACGACTGAGAGAGCAAGGAGTGGCCATGGTCCTTTCCGGACACGAGATCAAGCAACGGCTGGGCAGCGATATCGTCATCGATCCCTTCGACGACAGCCGGCTCAATCCCAATAGCTACAACCTGACGCTGCACAACGAGTTGATGGTCTACGAGGAGTTGATCCTCGACATGCGCAAGGCCAATCGCGTGCGGCGGATGGCTATCCCTCCGGAAGGCCTGATGCTCAACGCCAACCAGCTCTACCTGGGCCGCACCGCCGAACGGACCGAGACCCACAACCTCGTGCCGATGATCGAGGGCCGCTCGTCGATCGGGCGTCTGGGACTCTTTGTCCACGTGACGGCCGGGTTCGGCGACGTGGGCTTCTGCGGCTACTGGACCTTGGAGATGTTCGCGGTGCAGCCGATCCGGATCTATCCGGGCGTGGCCATCTGCCAGATCTTCTACCACGACATCCGCGGTCCGTTCACCGAGTACGCCAGCGACAAGTACCAGCACAACAGCGACATTCAGCCCAGCCTGCTGTTCAAGGAACTCAACCCCGACTGCGGCGCCGATCCCCAGAAGAAGCTGCCCTTTGGCATCGAAACGCCCTAGCGCCTCTTCCAGAGCGTCTCTGCCGGCAGACAGTCGCTGAAAGAGGCCCTGGAGTCAATCTGGCCGCGTGCGGCCTCCCGGCCGCTCAGGCTGGCCGCGAAGGTCTCCTCGATCGCGTCTCTTACGTGCGTCGCGGTTTCAAGACCACGCACCCCAACGGCGGCAACACCACCTCCAGAGAGGCCGGCCGGCCGTGGGCGCTGAGCGGTTGGGCCATCACTCCCGGCCCGTTGCCCAGATTGCTCCCGCCGTAGTAGGACGAGTCGCTGTTGAAGACTTCCTCGAACCAGCAGGCCTCGGGCACGCCGACACGGTGCCGAGTCCTGGGAACCGGCGTGAAGTTGCTGCAGACGACCAGGTAGTCCTTCGAGTCTTTGGCGCGGCGGATCCAAGCCAGGGTGCTCTCGTCGTGGTTGTGGCAGTCGATCCAGTCGAAGCCGTGGCCGTCGAAATCCAGCTCGTGCAGGGCCCGCTCGCGGCGGATCAGGCGATTCAAGTCGCCGACGCACTTCTGCAGGCCGCTGTGCGACGACCATTGCAGCAGATCCCATTGCAGGCTCGTGTCGAAATTCCACTCGTTCCACTGGCCAAACTCGCTGCCCATGAACAAGAGCTTCTTGCCCGGATGCGTCCACATGTAGCTGAACAGCAGACGCAGGTTGGCGAAGCGCTGCCAGAGGTCGCCGGGCATCTGCCCCAACAGCGATCCCTTGCCATGCACCACTTCGTCGTGCGACAGCGGCAGCGTGAAGTTCTCGTGGAAGGCGTAGATCAGGCTGAAGGTCAGTTGATCATGGTGGAACTTGCGATGGATCGGATCGAGCCGAGCGTAGCGCAGCGTATCGTTCATCCAGCCCATGTTCCACTTGAGGCTGAATCCCAGGCCGCCCACATAGGTTGGCCGCGAGACGCTGGGCCAGGCGGTCGATTCCTCGGCGATCGTCAGCACGCCAGGATGCTGCAGGTGGGCCTGCTCGTTGAATTGCTTCAGGAGATTGATCGCCGGAAGGTTCTCGCGCCCGCCGAATTCGTTGGGAATCCAGTCCCCTTCCTCGCGGCTGTAGTCCAGATAGAGCATCGAGGCCACGGCGTCCACGCGCAGCCCATCGATGTGATACTTGTCCAGCCAGAACAGCGCGTTGGCGATCAGGTAGTTGCTGACCTCATGTCGGCCGTAGTTGAAGATCATCGTGCCCCAGTCGCGGTGCTCGCCCTGACGCGGATCGGCGTGCTCGTAAAGGGCCGTGCCGTCGAAATGCCGCAAGCCGTGCGAATCGCGCGGGAAGTGGGCCGGCACCCAGTCGAGAACCACGCCGATCCCGTTCTGGTGGCACACATCCACAAAGTACATGAAGTCCTGCGGCGAACCGTAGCGCGAAGTGGCCGCAAAATAGCCCACCGTCTGGTAGCCCCAACTGGCCGAAAGCGGATGCTCGCTGATGGGCAGCAGTTCGAGGTGCGTGTAGCCCATCTCCTTGCAGTACTCGACCAGTTGATGGGCCAACTCACGGTAGCTCAGCCAGCGATAGGGCTCGTCGCCCGGCCGACGCCAACTCCCCAGGTGCACTTCATAGAACGACAGCGGCTGTTCCAGCCAGTTGGTGCTCTGCCGATGGGTGAGCCACTCGGCATCGTGCCAATGGTAGCGGGACAGGTCGGCCACCTTGCTGGCGGTGCGTGGCGGAACCTCGGCGGCGAAGCCGACCGGGTCGGACTTCTCGCACACGTTCTCGTGATGGCGAATCTGGTACTTGTAGAGCGTACCTTCGCCCAGACCGGGAACGAACAGCTCCCAGAAACCGCTGGGGATGTGCTTGCGCATCGGATGGCGCCGACCATCCCAGGAATTGAAGTCGCCGATGATGCTCACCGCCGTGGCGTTTGGCGCCCAGACAGCGAAATTCACGCCATCCACGCCGTCGATCGTCCGCAACTGGGCCCCCAGCTTGTCGTACAAACGCCAGTGCCGACCTTCGTTCAGCAGGTGCATGTCATAGTCGGTCAACAGATGCGGAAATGCGTACGGGTCGTGCATCACCACTCTCCTGCCACCCTCGTCGGCAGCCTGAATCATGTAACGGAGATTTTGTTCCCCGTCCGGACAGGGACAAATCGCCTCGAACAACCCCGCGGGGTGAATCCGCCGCATGGGACGCGCCTGCTGCTGGTGGGCCGCATCCAGAACCCAGGCTTGCGACAGGTGCGGCAAAAAGGCGCGAACGGCCAACGCCCGTCGGCCCGACTCTTCCACCGCATGGGGGCCCAACAACTCAAATGGATTCTCGTGTCGCCCCTCAACCAATTGACCAATACTATGCAATGCCACCGTGGTTCGCACGCCTTCTTCCTCCCAATGCGTTGTCTATCCGTACCGCCCGCGAGTTCCTGTCCGCGGTCTTTCCTGGTGTTAACACCTGACGTAGCAATGAATTGCGTTCGTGAATAAGCCTCGAGCCGGTCTTTCACCCCGGAGCCGTGGTCAGTCGCCGCACGCCCCGCTTACTCATCCACAGGCGGAACAACACCCTCACCCGCGCCGCGAACTGCCCCCACGTCCCCATGGATTGGGTGGGACCCAGCATCAGAAGCCCATTCCGCCAGACGTGCTTCTCGACCCGTTTCGGTCCCTGCGGCAAGGCATGCCGTGAGTCGACCCGCCAGCGGCGGAAATCAACCCGGTGGAACTGCATGGCTCGATCCAGTCGCTGCCACAGGTCGCAGTCCTTGATCGGTACCATCTGTCCGTAGTATTCCCAGCGCCACCCGTTGGCTTTCCACTCGGGCAATCCAAAACAGATCCCTTGTCTGACGTAACTCGATGCAAAAACAACGGTTACATCAGAAGGTCGATTCAGGGATTCCAACGCTCGGATGAGCGTGAGCAACTGCAAACGCTCGCCGGACAGGTTCGGCTCGGCATCCGTGGCCTCAAATCGTTCGTCGTTTTCCGTCGACTCCAGCGTGAACCGCCACCACCCCGGCTCTCCTTCCCGACCTACTTGGGAAAATAGCAGGTAATGCGGTGTCGAACTCGTCATAGTTGATATTTACAGTCTCCGGATGCACACCCCAACTTGTTACTACAAGCCGAAAAGACGCCAGCTATTGCGTCTCAGGTAAGTAATGCCGTGAGGCCGACCATCGGGAGGCCGGTTTTCCCGGGCAACGGCCGGGACAGCCACGACATTCCTTTTCTGACACCCAATAATTCCAGGCCGAGGGCCCAGACTCGCCTTGAGTGATTTTACTCATCGGCAGCCGCGACCTACACTCCCCAGCTTATCCGCGCTACTCAAGTTCTTCCCCGCCGGCATTCGGCGCGCGGACCCTCAAATAGCGCAGATCCCTTGCGAAGCTTCGTTCGCTCGGAGGGTGAAGGGCAACTCTAGGCCGAAGTCTGACCGCCGATCGCGCGACACCGCGGGTGCCTTGGCCGACTTCACCCGGCCGCCCGCACGTCTCGGCCGAGTAGATGGGTCCCTAACTGGACGGGCAGGGGACTGCTGCCACCGCGTCCCGGCGTCAAACGCCCTAACACGCCGCAAACGCTGGCCCCCGTGATTGCCGACCCGTTCGCCGGCATCCGGTGCAAGTACATCCACGCCAAAACAGCGGCACAGGCTGGTTCCAGAAGCTCGCCAGACCCCAACACGTCGTCGATCCGCAGGATCGGCAGGTCCGGCACGCGCGTTTGTATCTCCCGCAGCAGCATGCCGTTGTGCTGCCCTCCGCCGGTCACGACGATCTGCTCGACGGGCGGCTCGTCGGGCAGGCGCCGATGGAGCGATTGGCTGACCACCTCAGCCAAGAAATGCGTGGCGGTACACAACAGATCCCGCACACTCCACCCGGCTTCGACTGCCTTGGGCATGGCCTCGCCAAGAAAGCGTTCGGGCCGCACTCCGCGCGGATGCCAGCGGGGCAAGGGACGCTCGAAATAGGGATCGCTCAGCCAATGCCGCAGGAGTTCGGGAACGCGCCGTCCCTGAACCGCCAGACGCCCGCCCGGATCGAACCGGCTTTGGCCCGACGTAAGGCGTTGGGCCAGAAGGTCTAAGATCCGCATGCCCGGCCCGGCGTCAAAGGCCAGTATCCGGCCGATGGCATTGGAGACCGACGCCGCCGGCAGGTAACTGATGCGCACGGTCTGGCCTAGATCCAGAAGCGCGCGGCTCGTGCGCGAATCGTGCAGCAGCATCCATTGCGGCAAAGCAGAAAGGGGCCCTCCTTGGCCATTCTGCGCCAAATCCCTGGCAGGAAAAGCATCGATCACGTCGATCTGGCAAAGTTCGGCCAAGCGCGCCGGATCGCACAGTCCCAGGTATCCGCTGCTGGCCCCCGGCTGCTGCCCCGACAACCACAAACCGGGGTCCTGCACCCCCAGGGCCGTGACGCGCGACGCTTCGATCTGGGCCATCTGCAGCAGTCGGGTGGCCAGGTCGGCTTCCGCCACCGTCAACTGTTCGCGCAGAGTCGTGATCGAGACCAGCGGACAATGGGGATTGTTTCCGACGTGCGCAAACAGGCCCGCGGTCTCCTCGGCGATCTTGACCTGAGCGCTGGCCAAGATCGCCGGTCGCAACCCGCCGGGCGTATCGCCCAATTCGATCAACACACCGCCCACCTCCCGGCACTGCGAGGAGACGGCCAGCCCCAACCAAACATGGCGTGGCCCGGTGTGCGCGTGGTCCAATCGGTACCGAGGACCCATGGTCGATCCTCGTTTTCAGGCCACCAGTCGCATTTCCGTGGCGTTTCCGGTCACACCGGCCAGAAATTCCTCGAAGATCCGCAGATCCAGAGCCGAAGCCGAATCGCTTTCCGGATGGAACTGCGTGCCCATCGCGAACCACTCCTCGGTCGTGCTCTCAATCGCCTCGATGACACCGTCGGGGCAGCGCGCACCGACCGTGAATCCGGGAGCCAGTTCGTCGATCGCCATGTGGTGCATGCTGTTCACCCGAATCTCGCCTTCGCCATACACCCGCTCCATGATCGATCCGGCCTCGACCGTCAGGGCATGGCGGTGCGAAGGATCCATGGGATCGCTGTGCGGAAGGGCCTTGGGCATGTCTTCGGGCAAGTGCAGGAAGAGGTTCCCTCCCTGGATCACGTTCAGAAGCTGCATCCCGGCGCCGATGCCGAACACGGGCATGCGCCGTTCGGCGATGCGCTGCATCAGCCGGCGATCGAATCCCTCGCGGCGTTTGTCCATGGGCCGAACCGAGGGGTGCAGCATGAAACCGTCTTGACGCGGGTCGAGATCCGCCCCGCCCACCATCACCACGCCGTCCAGCACATCCAGAATACGATCCACGTCCGCCATGTCGTTCAACGGCGGGATGATCAAGGGAATGCCGCCGGCCTTGACGACCGCGTCGTAGTAACCGGCACAAAGGTAGCTAAAGGCAGGTGCGTCTTTACGGGCAGAACGGTAGTCAGCATTCAACCCAATCAACGGCTTCGAATCCATTTGTACACTCCTTCCGGGACAGGTCCGTGTCCGTTCGAATACCGACGGTGCGGCGCAATCGGTCTCGGTGCAGGAAATCTGCATTTGCCAGGAGGTCCGCGCGCAGCACACTGTGTCAAGGTGCACTGGCGTGGAGAGTAGATGGGCCCGAGGCTCACTTCCTTGATGCCTCAAACCCAGCGAACTCCTGCCGACCAGCTCGTGATGAGCCGGACGCCGAGGCGATATCCGTATCGCGGTTCGAACTCCTAAATAGACGTGTCACGCAGGAGGAAATGCAAGTCGCACGATGTTATAAAGGCGATTGATACATCATGCAAGGAAACGCCATATTTTGCGCGCGACAGGGACCGCCCCACAAGATCGTGTATTGCTAGCACTGCTGGCGCGTCTACCCAAGGCCATTTTCGAATCAGCGTTCTTCTCACCAACGCACGTTCCGCCGGGCATCCACGGTGCCGAGCCCCGCCCCCGACGACCAAGGCCCAACCGCGGCCTTCGGCACTGGCTGGCCAACGACAAACCACGAGGCCTGCGGCGATGATTTCTGACAGAAGGCCGCCCACCACCTCTCCCACGCGCCCCAAAGCATGGCCAACGGCTCGACCGCTGCCTCGGCCGACTGCCGAAGGACCGAGGCGCTCAAACCACTACTTTACCGTTGCGGCCGAACCCGGTATGCTGAGGGCTCACGTACCCCGGGCGCGGCCTTGGTCTTCGCGGCAGGGGCGATGTCTCGCCATCTGGAAGCCCTTACCTACCTGGATGTTACGACATTTCCAGCCCACTTGCCGCTCCCGGCCTCCGGGACCACGGTGAGGGGGTCGTCGTCGACTCGCTCCCACCCTTGCTCGCATGCGGTACCAAAACGTCTGCCTGGAATCGATTGCCTACACCGTGCCCGATGAGACGGTCACGTCGAGCCAGATCGAGGCCCGTCTAGAACCGCTCTATCGCCGCCTGCGCCTGCCCGAGGGTCGCCTGGAACTGATGAGCGGCATCGCCCAACGGCGTTTCTGGCCGGCGGGCACCTACCCCAGTCAGATCAGCGCTCAGACGGTGGAAAAGGCCCTGCACCTGGCAGGCGTGGACCGTGGCATGGTCGGGGCCCTGGTCCACGGTTCGGTCTGCCGTGACTATCTCGAACCGGCCACCGCCTGCGCCGTCCATCAGCGTCTGGGGCTGGCTCATGGCTGCCTGATCTACGATGTCTCCAACGCCTGCCTGGGCCTGCTCAACGGCCTGGTGCAGGTGGCCAACATGATCGAATTGGGGCAGATCCGCGCCGGCGTCGTGGTGGGCACCGAAGACAGCCGCGCGCTGGTCGAATCGACCATCGCGCGACTCAACGGCGACGAATCCCTGACCCGCACCGACGTAAAACTGGCTTTCGCCTCGCTGACCATCGGATCGGCCAGCGCGGCCATCGTGCTCACCGACCGCCGCATCAGCCGCACGGGCAATCGACTCCTGGGCGGCGTGGCCCGCTCCTACACGGGCCACTGCCGATTGTGCCAGGGCGGCAAGCCCGGACAGGCCGAGTTGCTCATGTGGACGGACGCCGAAGCCCTGCTGCACGAAGGCGTTCGCGCGGCGCGCGTAACCTATGGCGAATTCCTGAACCATCTGGGCTGGCAGGCCGGTGTGACCAAGGTCTTCAGCCATCAGGTCGGCAAGGCGCATCGCAAGCTCTTGCTGGAAGAACTGGGGCTGAAACTGGGCATCGACTATCCCAGCCTGGAACAGTTCGGCAACACCGGCTCGGCCGCCCTGCCCTTGACCGCCGCCCTGGGCGTGGAGCATGGCCACTTGCGACAGGGCGACCGGTTGGGACTGCTGGGCATCGGCTCAGGCATCAACGTGCTGATGCTGGGCGTGGACTGGCAGCGGAGTTGGCTGGATCTGGCCCATCGCCCCGCGGCCCAATCGGCCGGGCAAGCGAGCGATTCGCACCCCGCTCTGGCCGAGACGGAATCATCGCTGGCCGTCTCGCGCCCCCAACTGCGCGCATAAGAGCCGCGGGAGCTTCCCGACTACGCATCCGGGCGCAGGGCCTTGCGCACCACTTCGCGATCGAAGTAGTTGATCGCCATGCCCGCATCGACCACGATTCGCTGGGCGTTGATCCCGCTGGACCGGGGACTGAGCAGGAACACGGCCGCGTTGGCCGCCTCTTCGGTCCGCACGGCCTCTTTGCGCGGGATCACCTGTTCGGCATACAGATAGGCGTCCACGTAGCCGGGAATCCCGGCCGAGGCCGAGGTCTTCAGCAGTCCCGGCGCCACCGCATTGAATCGCACGCGTGAGAACGCGCTGAACGACTTGGCCAGGAAGGCCAGCGACGAGTCCAGGGCCGCCTTGATGGGGGCCATGTAGCCGTAGCTCTCGCTGGCCATCTGGGTGGTGGAGATGGAGATCGTCACCACCGAAGCGTCAGGGTCCAGAAGGTCCTTCATGGCATTGGAGACGGCCGTCAGCGAAAAGCAGGAAATGTCCAAGGCCTGCAAGAACGCGCGCCGCGGCGTCTCGTGAAAGGGCTTCACGCCGGCCGAGTAATCGGCAAAGGCGATCGAATGCAACAAGCCGTGAAGACGGTCGTAGCGCGCGCCCACTTCTTGCCGCAGGCGGTCGATCTGCGACTGGTCTTCCACGTCGCAGACGAAGATCGCGGCTTGCGGCAGCAGCTTCGCAATCGCCTGGCGCACGGTCTCGTTCTGCACCACGTAGACGCATTCGGCGCCGGCCTCGCGGAGGAGCTGCGCCACATGCCAAGCCACGCTCTTGCGGTTGGCCACCCCGAAAACCAACATTCGCTTGCCGGCCAGCCCGAGAAAATCCATAAACGCTTCGTCTCCCCCCGGCCAGGCCGTCTTGAACACCGTCCCCATTCCGTTGTCAGTTCGTTTCCGCCGCCGTGCAGGCGAACTCGAACCGCACGGCCACCGCGCCATCCACGCTGACCTTCGCCTTGAGAAAGAAAGCGTCGGCCAGGCGCTCCACTAGGTCGACCTCCAGCCGAATTGTCTCGCCCGGCCGGACCATGCGTTTGAAGCGCACGTCGTTCATCCGCGTCGCCACCGGCACCCGCTTCTCCGCGCCGGCCAGATGCGCGCTCAGCAGCACCGCCCCGGCCTGCATGGCCGCTTCGCACAGCAGCACACCGGGCACAAGCGGGAACTGCGGATAGTGGCCGGCGAAGAAGTATTCCTGGCCGGAGAAAGTCTTCAGGCACACGATCCGCGCGGTGCTCTGCTCCACGACTTCGTCGATCAGCAGGAACGGATCGCGGTGGGGAATGGCGGCGAGAATCTGCTGGCGGCTCATGGGTCCGTGGTGCTCTGGGGGTTCAACTGGGAGTTGCCGTGCATCAGGAAGGCGTCGACCTCGTTGGCCGCGATCACCCCGTAGTTCACCGTCCCCAGCCAACCGGACATGATGATCCCCACACTGCCGGCGTGGTACAAGCCGGCGATCTGCTGGGGCAGACTCCGGCTCACGGCCAGCCCCTCGTACTTGGTGCCGAAGCTCGCGCCGTCGATATGCCCCGTGTAGCGGCGGAAGGTGACCGGCGTGGCGCAGTCCAGCCAGTCTATCTTGTCACGGATGCCGGGCACGTATTTCTCGGCCGCCGCCAGCGTCGACTCGGTCAGTTCGCGTTTCTGCCGCACATACTCTTCGGGCGGCAGGCCGGCCCAATCTCCATAGCGAGCATTGGTGCTGGCCACGATCAGGCAGCGATCGTGGCCGGGACGCGTCTTGGGGTAATAGAACGAATAGGTACGGCTGCTGATCTCGCGCGACAGGAGCAGGTCGGTGCGGAAGGCTGGCGCAGTCGACGTAAACAGCAAGTCGCCGCAGGCCTCCTCGTCGATCATCTCGCCCGGCTTCAAGGCCATGTAGACCTGGGTGCTGGAATTGTTCAGCCGCACGGCCCGCGCCTGCCCGATGTACTGGGGATCAAGATTCTCTTCGCCCACCAGGTGAAAGATGGTGCCCAGCAGATTGGCGTTGGACACCACGGCCCGAGTGCGGATCGTGCGGCCGTGGACGCGCACACCACACACGCGGCCCTGGCGGACCTCGATTCGTTCCACCGGGCAGCGAATGCGCGTGTCACAACCGTTGCGCCGCAATTCGTCGCTCATCAAGTGGATCAGCTTGTCGGTGCCGCCCTGGAACGTATAGACCCCTTTGGACATGAAATTGGAGAACACGATGCCGTAGGACAGGGCCGGGTCCTCCAGCGTCGAGCCGTTGGCATACGTGATCGGCTCCATCAGCAGCCGCACCACGTCCTCCCGCCCAGGGAAGAACTGCTCAAACAACTCCCGCGTGCTCATCTGTTGGTCGTCGTAGTGGCTCATCGCCCGGGCATGGTCGAAAAAGGCTTCGACAGTTGCCGGCGCGATGCCGAACCGCTCGACGAGCAGGCGCGTGAAATCCTGGCGGTCGAACGACGTACACAGCGAGAACATCGGGTTGTCGAAGCGGATATGCTTCAACTGCACGATGCGGTCGGCGATCTCGGCGCTCCAATAGCGGCGGCAGCTCTTGATCATGCCCACCGGAAAGCCGTGCAGCGAGACGTCGAAGATGTGGCCGCCGGGCCGGCGAAACCAGGTGGCCAGCCCGCCCAGCTTGTAGTGCTGCTCCAGCAGCAACACCGAGTGCCCGGCGCGAGCCAAGGTGTTGGCGGCGGTCATTCCGGCCAGGCCGGAACCGATGACGACCACGTCGTAGCTATCGCGCGTGTCTTGGAGAAAATCGCGAGTCACAGGATATCAGACACGAGTTGGTCGTGGAAGAAAAGGCTAATCATCCGGCGGTCCATGTCCATTGTGGCCCCTACGGGGCCGTCGTTCTTCGATCAGCGTTGCAGCAAGTGATTCGTGGCCACGGTGATCCCGCTGAGCAGCGTGCCCACGATTCCCACCAGTCCCTGGTCGTTTCCGCAGACGAACAGGTTGCGCAGGTGCGTGGTGCCGTCGTGGCGTTTCTGGCCGCAGCCGTACACGGCGCCTTGGTCGTGCCCGGTGAAGCGGCGAATCGTGAGCGGCGTGAACATGTCGCGTGCCACGACCGCCTGACGAAAGGGGGGCACAAACCGCTCGGCCGACGCAACCATTCTAGCGTACCAACGGTCCTTCGCCACCCCGTAGTCGGGGCCGGCCAATGCGTTCCAGCCATCATAGTTCGCCAGGCAACTGATCCGCACCATGCCGTCGGCCAGGCGTTTTTCGTGCTGGAAGTTGTTGGGAACGCAGATCACACCGCTGCGCACGTCGACCAGATCCTGAGGCCGGCGATACTCGAATTGCGGCGCGTCGTTGAAGAACACGATCGACTCCCCAAGCCCCAACTCGGCCGGCTCCCGATCGACCACGGAGAGCGCCTCGACAAACGACAAAGCCCCGGGCGCAGGCAGATCCTTGGGCTGCGGTTCGCACAACTGAAACGTCTCGCGCAGGCCCGCCGAGGAGAGCACGCGCCGGGCAGCCAGCCGGGTACCGTCGTCCAGTTCCACCTCCTGCACGCAGTCCCCGCTGACAATCAGCCGCCGTACGCCGCAGCGCAGCCGCAATTCGCCCCCCACCTCCTTGTACTTCCGCACAATCAGCTTCAGCAGTTCTCGGACCCCGGCTTGGGGACGCGCGAACCCTTCCAGGAAGATCGAACGAAAGAGGATCGAGAACTCGTCGAAGTTGGGGTCGTGCTCGCGCGGACTGCCGTAGAAGGCCAACGGGCACAAGAGCATCTCGCGCAGCAGCGGCTCGCGCACATGACTCTCCAGCACGGCCCGCGCCGAGCCGCTGTGCCGTGCCTGGCCGTATTCTTCGTAAGGCGCCAGTGCGGCGGCCAGGCGGCGCAGGCCATCTTCTTCCCCAGGAAATGCGCGGTGAACCTCGCTCAACAGGAATTCGAAATCATTGTTGAACCGCAGGCGCACGCCGGGAAAGGCAATCGCCGATCCGACTTGTTGGCAGAGGGGCAACTGATCCCAACCGATGCGCAGGGCGCGCAACAAGCGGGAGAGGGGGCCGACCTTGGTGCCGGGCGGCACATAGTTGGTCAGGGCGTGCAATCCCACGTCGAAGTTGCGGCCGTTCAGGCGGTAGAAGGAGTTCAGCCCGCCGATTGTCGAATGCCGTTCGAGGATGCAGACCCGCTGCTCGAAGTGCGCCAGACGGATTCCAGCCGCCAACCCGGACATCCCGGCGCCGATGATGATCGTATCGTACATGGGCCCAGCGCCGAAAGGGTAAGAACCTATCCCAGAACCACCCCAGCCACGTCGGGCGGCCCTGTAGGATTGAGCTGCCAACAGGTTCTGGGACCGGCTCTAAAACCGCAACCGATGGTCGCGAAGCGCGATGACCCTGGCCCGGCTGACAGCCGCCGATCGCGGTTCGCGCGCCCAGGCTACTTCTTGGCGATATCCTTCATCAGCGGTTCCAGGTAGCTCACCGTGCTCTGCATGCTGGAGAGGGCCGGATAGTCCTGCTCCGGAATCTGCACCCGGTAGCGCTTCCTCAGTTCCATCACGATGTCGAGGAAGTCCATGCTGTCCAGCTCGAGCTGTTCGCGGAACGCAACCTCGTCCTTCAAATGGCTGAGATCTTCGTCGGGCGCGATGCCGGAAAGGATGTCCAGAACCGCCTCTTTGATCTCCGCACCTGTCATGCTCGTTGCTCCTTGCTCACACTTTCCCCACGATGACTACCGAATTGATGCCCAGCATGCCGAACGAGTTGTTGAGAATATAACGCACGTTGGGCAATTCGCAGGGCTGATTGGCGACCAGCCCGGGCAGGGCACACTCCGGGTCGGGCCGATCCAGATTGATCGTCGCGTGACACACGCCGTCTTCGAAGCTGGGCAGATTGCCCGCCAACTCCAGCGCACCGGCCGCGCCCATCGCATGCCCGATGAAGCTCTTGGCGTTGTTCATCGCCGGCCGACCCTGGCCGTTGAAAACCTGGCGCAGGGCCAAGCATTCCTGGACGTCACCGCTGGTCGTGCCCGTGGCATGCGTACTGACAATGTCGATTTCTTCCGCCGCCAGCCCTGCACGGCGCAGGGCCAGGCGCATGCACTCGGCCTGCCGCTGGGGATGGGGCATCACGAAGTCGTAGGCGTCGCTGTTCATGGCGTAGCCTACGATTTCGCCATAGACTTTCGCGCCCCGCGCTCGGGCATCGCTGAGCCGCTCCAAAACGTACAGACACCCCCCTTCGGAGACCACAATGCCGTTGCGGTCGGCGTCGAAGGGACGCGAGGCCTTGGCCGGATCTTCGTGCCGTGCCAAGGCGCCTTGACTGTGGAAGCTGGCAAAGATCCCGAAGGTGTGGATGCTCTCCGACACCCCGCCGCCCAGGGCCAGGTCGCACTCGCCCAGACGCAACATCTGCACGCCCTGGATGATCCCGGCGTTGCCCGCCGCACAGGCCGCGCCCAGCGTGTAATGCGGGCCGGTGATCCCCATGTTCAGCGAGATCTCACCGGCCGGGTTGTTGGCCACCGTGCGTGGATTGTGGTGGTGCGACCAGAACTGAGTGTCGTAGTTGTACTCTTTGATCTGGTAGATTTCGTTCTCGGTCTCAACGTTGCCGTGCTCGGTCACCCCCACGTAGATGCCGACGGTCGACTTGTCGACATTGGCCCAGTCGATGCCCGAGTCGGCAATCGCCTCTTGGGCACAGTAGATGCCGATGCTCCCCGCGCGCGTGCCGCGGCGGACCTCTTTCTTCCGCTGGTAGCGCAGCTCGTCGTAGTCGCATTGTCCGGCCACGGTCGGACCGAAGTAGCGGATCTCGTATCGCGTGACCCCGCTACGACCGCACAAAAGGCTCTCCCGGAAATCGCGAAGGCAGTTGCCATTGGGCGCAGTAAGTCCTACGCCGGTAATGACAATCCGCTCTCGATCCGGACGACTTACAACCATAGACTCAGCCCTACCTTCACTGCAGCAAACCCTCAAAAGTAACGCTTTCCATCCCGCTTGGCAAGACGGGGGCCTTGGGGGCAGAACGAGGTACCCGTAAAGAGTGCCACGCGACCGCATTCTGACCACAGAGCGGTGCGCTGTCGCGCAGAAGATCGCTGGGCCGCGCAGACCGCAACACATCCGGGGGGGACGCTCACGGCCGGCGCAGTTCGGCGGCCAGACGCTCCATCCCCTCGGCCGTCGAGATCCACGCCCGATAGCCAAAGTCGCGCCGCGCACGGCCAATGTCGAAGTAGTGGTCTTTGGCCAGTTGGGCGGCCAGAAATCGGGTCATCGGCGGATCGCCACGCAGCCCCAGCAGCCCGTAGGCCGCTTCCATCACGGCCCCCAGACGCCAGGCCGCCTGGAAAGAAATCGATTTGCGCACCGACGCCAGTCCAGCTAGCGCCAAGAGTTGATCGATCCACTGCCAGCAGTTGACCGGCTCGCCCTGGCTGAGGAAATAGGCCCGGCCCGCCACCGGCGAGTCGGCCTGCAAGGCCTCGGCGGCCAGCAGGTGAGCCCGGGCCGCATTCTCCACGTAAATCATGTCGATTCGATTGCTTCCGTCGCCTACGCGCCGCAGGCGTCCGGACCTGGCGCGCTCGATCAGACGGGGAATCAGGTGCCGATCGCGCGGCCCCCAGATCAAATGCGGCCGCAGGGCACAAGTGCGCAGGTCCGGCCCGTTAGCCCCCAGCACCATCTGCTCGGCCAGGGCCTTGCTGTGCGGATAGTGGCTGAGCCAGCGTTGGGGATAGGGGGCCGATTCGTCCACGCCCCGTTGATCACCGCCATCGAACGTGACACTGGGGCTGCTGCTGTAGACCAGGCGGGGCACGCGTGCCGCTCGGCAGCCGTCCAACACGTTCCGGGTGCCCTCGGTATTGATGCCGTAGTAGTGGCTCCACGGCCCCCCGATGCCGGCCACGCCCGCCACGTGAAACACCACATCCACGCCCTGGCACGCCTGGCGCACGGCAGACGCGTCGCGCAGATCCCCCTGGATCGTCTTTACCCCCAAGTGCTCCAGGGCCTCATAGCGCCCCCGACAAAGGGCGCGCACACGATCGCCCCGCGCGATAAGCATCTCGACAATGTACTGGCCGAGGAACCCCCCGGCCCCGGTGACCAGGGACTGCATGGTTAGGGCGATGCCGAGTGCGGATGGAAAAAGGGCTACATGCCCACCTGCGCCTCCACAGTCCCAGGGGACTCATCGGCGGTGGTTGGGCGACAGTCTACTTGAAGGCGGCCCCAGAACTGCTTGTCGCTTCAGGCCCTTCCGGCCGCACCAGATGCGCCGGCAGTTTCTGCAAAATCGCCTTGGCGTCTTGCTCCGGCGGCGTTGCAGCCGCCTCGGGTTTGGCCGGGCCCTTCGAATCCTTCGCATTCGCTGCCGTGTAGGCGTCGATGCTCAACGCCCGGGGCGCATCGCCGGCCCCATTCTCGGCAACCTCCGACGCTTTGTCCAGCGAAGCCTGCACCATTTCGATCGGAATCGCGAACCGCAGCGGCTGGCTGGCCCCCACGGCCGAGCCCGGCAGTTCCAATCGCAGTTGCTTCGCCGCCGGATCCGGCGGCTCGAACAACAAGATGTCCTCAAAAGCTTCACCGGGCGCAATCGACTGTACTGGCGGACGCTGGCTGACGACGGCTGTGGTGCGATAGGACTTGCCTTGGTCGTCTTTCAGGCTCACATCCCGGACCGTGCCCGTGAACAAGCCCCAGCAACGATAGTCCACAGGCTGGGTTGCCCCGGCGTTCTCCAAACGAAGGGTGACGATCAAACGCTCACCACGAGTCTCCATCTTCGGCGGCCGCCCGACCACGACCGACTTGATGCTCACGGCCAACTGGCTCTTGGCCTGCGTCAGGGAGATTCGCTCCTTCGCGGCGTTGTGCCAGCGGATCGACGGCTGGGCCGGCCTGATCTCGGTCGCTTGCTTGGCCAGGTCTTTGTTGTATCCCAATTCCAGTTCGTCCAAGCTGATGCGCGACTGCTTGGCGGCCTGCCCGTCAGCCGACGAGCCCGATTCGTCGCTCTCCCCCGTGTCGAGCATGAACCAGAGGCCCACGCCCATGACCAGCACGCCGACCAGAACGAGAACCATCAGCAGACTTCTGTCCGAACGGCGCGTGCGGCGTTTGATCCCCGACTTGCCCGACACTCGACCACCATCGGGCCCAGTGTCGATGTGAATCCCCGGCGTGGGTGCGCGCGAGGCCGGGGGCTTCGGTGGCGGGGGCTGATGCGCGACGCGCGGCGGTGTGACGCACGAATGCCCGCTGGAACCAAGCCCAACCACCTGCGTCGTGGCCACAGCCCCGACGGTTTCTTCGGTCGGCAAAGGGAATAATCCCCGCACCTTGGCGGCCTGGACCCAGGGGCCTTGACTGCCGCGGCGCAAGAAATCCTGTGGCTGCAGGTCGCCTTGTGCGGCCAGCCGCTTGAGATACTGGGAACTGATGGGGCCCAGTTCCCGGCCTCCCACCTTACAGAACCAAGTCGACATGCCACATCCTCAACGAAACCCAGATAAGAGCCGCAACGGGCCAGGTTTCTCGCGAGAGGTTAAGCGGCCGAGATAGACCTCGGGCCGGGCTTGTGCAACGGGGGCGAACCCACCTGCGACCGCACGCGACCGCGTCTCAAAGCCTGCCCAGTGCCGCTTCGACACGTACGTCTTTGCGGCCGCCCAGGCTGACGATGACGCTCCGAGATGAACTCGATGGCAGCGAGCGGTCAGACAAGAATGCCCACTCCTCCGTTCCTCTCTCTAGTGTAATCCGAGGTGCGACGAAAGCCAGCAAGTACGCCCAAACGGTCGGGGCGAGCCACCGCCCGGCGTCCGCTCCAAACCGGCGGTAAACGCCCTCAACACGCTGCCCAACAAGGAGTTAGACCACCGCACTGCAGGCCCTCAACGCCGCTTCTTCGATGCGTCAGCGGCCAACTGGTCCTTCCATTGCTGCAGCAGGCGGAGGGCCT
Organism: uncultured Planctomycetales bacterium; assembly: GCA_937889015.1. GTDB lineage: Bacteria > Planctomycetota > Planctomycetia > Pirellulales > Thermoguttaceae > CALARR01. The sequence continues at coordinate 54,077 of CALARR010000430.1, forward strand.
CCAGCGGGGGCGTCGCGTTGACATCCAGTCGCCGCAATTCCTCCAACAAGGGGTGCTCCATCGGCTCGAACAACGTGAGCTGGACTTCGCTCCGTCGCGGTCGGCCCGACCGCCGCGCGATCTTGGCCCGCCCCTCAGCGTCCAGGTGTTCCTGCTCCAACTGGAACAAGATGTCCTTGGCGCGTTCCACGATCTCCTTCGGCACGCCCGCCAGGCGTGCCACGTGAATCCCATAGCTCTTGTCCGCCGCGCCCGGGATGATCTTGTGAAGAAAGACGACCTCGTCCTGCCACTCGCGCACGGCCACGTTGTAGTTCTTGACCAGCGACAGCGATTTCTCCAGGTCGGTCAACTCGTGGTAGTGCGTGGCGAACAGCGTGCGGCAGCGGCTGCGCGCCTGAAGATACTCGACCACCGACCAAGCCAGCGAAATCCCGTCGTAGGTGCTCGTGCCCCGCCCGATCTCGTCCAGGATCACCAGGCTCCGCGTGGTGGCCGTGTTCAGAATCCGCGCCGTCTCGGTCATTTCGACCATGAACGTGCTTTGCCCGCGCGAAAGCTCGTCGCTCGCCCCGACACGCGCAAAGATCCGATCGGCCACGCCGATCGTCGCCTCGCGCGCCGGCACAAAACTGCCGATCTGAGCCATTAGCGTCAGCAAGGCCACTTGGCGAATGTAGGTGCTCTTGCCCGCCATGTTCGGGCCGGTCACCAGCAGGATCAGTCCTTCCGCCTCGCTGGCCTGCACGTCGTTGGGCACAAAGGTCCCTTCCGGCTCCTTGATATCCAAGACTGGGTGTCGGCCGTCGATGATCCGCAGCACGGGCTCTTCGACCATCCCGGGCCGGCAGTAGTTGCGATCCACGGCCAGGTCCGACAAGGCGCACAACACGTCGATCTGCGCCAGCACCTGTGCCGTGCCCTGCAGCCGTATGCGTTCGGCGGCCACTGTGTCGCGCAGTTGCACGAACAACTCGAACTCCAATTGCTTCGAACGCTCGTCGGCCGTGAGAACCTTCTCCTCGTATTCTTTCAGCTCCGGCGTGATGTAGCGCTCGGCATTCTTGATCGTCTGCTTGCGAATATACTCGGCCGGGATCTTCTCGCGGTGTGCGTTGGTGACCTCGATGTAGTAGCCGAAGACCTTGTTGAACCCCACCTTGAGGCTGGAAATGCCGGTCCGCTCGGTCTCGGCTGCCTGGTAACGGGCAATCCACTGCTTGCCGCCGTGGGCCAATTCGCGCAAGCCGTCCAACTCGGCGCTATAGCCATCGTGAATGAACCCGCCGTCCCGGCATGACAGCGGGCACTCGTCGGCCAGCCCCGCCTCCAGCTTGCTCCGCAGATCGGGGCACAGATCGATTTGGGTCTCGCAATGGTTCAACAACGCGCTGCGGCGCGCGGTGAGCTTGGCCTTCAGCGCCGGCAGACTGCGCAGCGTGCGTCCCAAGAAGCTCAAGTCTCGCGGCGTGGCCCGGCCGGTGGTCACGCGCGCCAGCAACCGCTCCACGTCGTACACGCGCCGCAACATCTCCCGCAACTCGGCGGCCAGGTCTGGCGCCGCCACCAGTTCGGCCACGGCTTCGTGCCGGGCCTCAATGGCCGGAATCTGGGTCAAAGGGCTGGCGACCCACTCGGCCAGCAACCGCGAGCCCATCGCCGTGACCGTGCGGTCCAGAACCCACAGCAGCGAGCCCTCGCGGTGCCCCTCGCGCAGCGTGCGCACGATCTCCAGGCTCCGCCGGCTCGACTGGTCGATCTCCAGGGCACTGCCGGAACGATAGGGCACCAGCCGGTTGATGTGCTCCAGCGAGCTGCGCTGCGTCTCTGTGAGATAGTCCAGAATCGCCCCCGCCGCCCGAATCGCCTGCGCGTCGTCTGCCGTGTCGCCGAAGCCGAAACCTTCCAACGAGGCGGTGCGGAAGTGCTTGGCCAGGGCGTCCTGCGCGGTCTGCCGGGAAAAGGCCCAGGCCGGCCGACGCGTGACCATCATCCGCTCGCTGGGCCGAGCCGGCAGCGGATCGCCCTCCTCGCTCAGCAGGCATTCGGCCGGCGCGATGCGCGCCAACTGGTCAGCCAGGTGTCGGCTGGCGAACGCGGCCGCAAAGAACCGCCCCGTTGACAGGTCGACCCACGCCAGGCCCACCGGATCGCCCGGGGCCACGGCCGCCAGGTAGTTGCTCTCGCGCGGATCGAGCAGCGCCTCGTCGGTAACGGTGCCCGGCGTGACCACGCGCGTGACCTCACGGCGTACGAGCCCCTTGGCCAGCTTGGGGTCTTCCACCTGGTCGCACACGGCCACACGCATCCCGGCATTGATGAGCTTGCCGAGATAACTCTCCAGTTGGTGGTAGGGAAAGCCGGCCATCGGCACGGCGTCGGGCCCCTTATCGCGGCTGGTAAGGGCCAAATTCAGGGTCTGGGCCGCCACCTTGGCGTCGTCGTGGAACATCTCATAGAAGTCGCCCATGCGAAACAGCAGCAACGCCTCGGGACAAGCCCGTTTGGCGTCGAGATACTGCTGCATCATGGGAGTTACTGTGGCCATAACACTCTGCGCTGGAGGATGTTGCGAATGCGGTTTTGCTCTGGTCCGGCCGTCCCCGTGGGGCGCAGGAACGGACCCATTCTAAGCGTGAGACCAGGGTCACGAAACCCCTGGTGACCTGGGGAACCTGGACAAGGATTGCGTCCCGAAAGAGCGCGTCCCAACGGCGGTCAACCCTCGCGTGTCTCGGCGTCGTCAAAGATGGGCTCGGCTCTTAGAGCCGGCTCCCGCCCCTGTCGGCAGTTCGGTCCCGCTGAGCCGCCCGGCGTGGCGGGGATGGTTCTGGGGCAGGCTCTTATTCGCCGCCGGCTTCGTCGAACGCCTGCCGCTCGAAGGGATTGTCGCGGTAGGGTCTGCGGTGTGTCAGCCACAACACCAGCGAACAACCCAAGTAGGCCGGTCCCATCAGCGGTCCCCACCGCTCAAACTGGCGAACGTGGACCATTTCGTGACCGCGCGAGATGTCCAATGCGGCATCCGTCTGTCCGAGGATCGTGTGCCCAAGGGTCAGCGCCATCGCCCCCTCCCCGCAGAAGAAACTCTGCAGCAGCCGCTGCACGCCGCCACCGTAGAACTCGATGACGTAGCCCCGAACGCGGACGTGTCCGCCCGTGCAAAGGCCCATCAATCCACAAAGCAGGCCGAGCAGTGTGTACGGCGAGGCCCAAAGTACTGCCAGGGGACGCCAAAACAGGATGCCCAGACGACGTGTTTCTGCCTTGGTCATGACAACTCCCGCACCACGCCGCAATCGGTTCCCGACACGAACTGCAAAAGACTGGGAAGCTGTCCCACGGCGAGTCATCGTACCACGGCGTAAATCGGACACTCAATCGCCAGCCAGCCTCTCCCCACACCGATAGGGTGGTGAGACGGGGCGTAGAACAGACCGCAATTGACTCGCTCGCAGAAGGTGTGGCGAAACCCTCAAGCCGCTGGCAATCGGGTGCGGCAGGGCTTATGCTGGAGGCGAACGCACAAAGCTCCCCCCGCCGCGTTGCGTGCCGGTTGCCGTCGCGACGGCGCCCCCTGCCCTGCCCCATTCTCCCCTGCCCGCCTGCACAGGAAGACCAACCATGTTGCCCTGGCTTGCTTGTTGCATGTCTCTCTTGGCCCCGGTCCAGGCCGGACCGCGTTTGACCGATGCCCAGTTCTTTGCTGCCCTGGACCTGACCTCGCCCGGTCTGGAAAGAGTGGCCGAAGCCACCCAGCGTCAGGACTGGACCGCCGCGCGCGCCGCCTTCGGACGCTACTTCCGCCAGCGTAAGACGCCTCGCTGGCACATCGCCCCTCAGCAGCCCGCCAAAAACGCCAAGCCCCTCAGCTCCAAGTCCAAGGCCGAGTCGCTGCTGCGCCACGAGTGGACCTGGAACAAGCAACAGTTCCATCTGGGAACCGACATCGACTGGGCCTCCAACCCTATGAGCGAAGGCGAGTCGAAGACCAACGAGTGGAACGCGTCGCTGAACCGGCACTTCCATCTCCGCGAGCTGGCCAAGGCCTATGTGGCCACCGGCCAAGAGAAATACGCCGCCGAGGTGGTGGCCCAGATGCTCGACTGGATCGAAGACTGCCCCGTCTTGGAAGGCAAGTCGGGCAATTCCCCATATCACTATGCCTGGGAGACGCTCAACACGGCCGTGCGCGCCGGCGAGACCTGGCCGGATGCAATCTACATGCTTCTCCCCTCCCAATCGCTGACCGACGATGCCCTGTGCACGATTGCCAAGTCGCTGGTCGAGCATGCGCGGCATCTCGATCGCTGGCCGACGCGCAGCGGCAACTGGCTGACCATGGAGTCGGCCGCCTGTTTTGTTGTGGGCACGCTGCTGTGCGAGCATCGCGAAGCGGCCGCCTGGCGTGCCCATGGCATGGAGCGTCTGCACCGCCAGATGGCTACCGACGTCTATCCCGACGGACTCGAAATCGAATTGGCCATCGGCTACAACAATTGGGTGCTCCGCAATTTTTCGTCCATTCTCGAACTGGCCCGGCTCAACGGCCGCGAGTCCGAGGTGCCGGCCGACTACCTGGCGCAACTGGAGCGGATGTACGCCTATCACGTCTATGCCTCGATGCCCAACCGGCTGGTGCCGGGCCTGAACGACTCCAGCGACAGTTCGCCGGTGAAGATCCTTCAGGAAGGCTACCGTTACTTCCCGCAGCGCAAGGAATTTCTCTGGTTGGCCAGTGACGGCCAGCAGGGCCGGCCGCCGCAAGAGACCTCCTATGCCTTCCCCTACAGCGGCCACTACGTGATGCGTTCCGGCTGGGACGCCGACGCGCGCTGGCTGCTATTGGACGCCGGCCCCTATGGTTCAGGGCATCAGCACGAAGACAAGCTCCAGTGCCTGCTGTCCGCCTATGGCAAGCCGCTGCTGATCGAAGCCGGCACCTACATGTACGACCAGTCGCGTTGGCGGCGTTACGTGCTCTCCACGCGCGGCCACAACACGATCCGTGTCGACGGCGAAGAGCAGAACCGCCGCAAGCAGCGCGAGAGCTTCGTGCTGCCCCTGCCCTTCCAGCCGCTGGACAACACCTGGGTCACGCGCAAGGAGTTCGACTTTGCCGTGGGCCGCTACGACTCGGGCTATGGCCCCAAGCGCGAGATCCAGGTCGTGCACACGCGCGCCGTGGTCTTCGTGAAGCCCGACTACTGGGTGCTCGTCGATACGTTGCAACCGGCGGATGGAAGAGAACACGCTTACGAGTCGCTCTTTCACTTGAACGCGGGAACGGCCGACGTCCTGCCTGGCAGCTCGGCGGTGATGACTCGCAGCCCCAAGGAAGCCAACCTGGTGCTCTGGCCGGCCGCGGCGCAAACGATCAAGGCCGAGATCGTCCAGGGCCTGACCGAAGAGCCCGTGCAAGGTTGGGCTCAACGTCCCTGGCGGCCCGTGCCCACGGCCGTGTACCAGTGGAAGGCCCAGGGCGTGTCGCGTGTGGCCACGGTGCTCTATCCCTGCCCCGCGGCCAGGACTCGCCGTTGCGTGCGGTGACCTTGCGACCCGTTGCCAGCAACGGCCGGCCGGCCGACGACGCGTTGGGCCTGGAGATCCACTTTGCCGACGGCCGGTGTCATACGTTGCTGATCGCCGACAAGGCCGGCGTCCAGCGCACGTGCCAGGGCCTTGCCACCCAGGCCCAGCTCCATTTCAGCGACGGCCGCGGCGTTTCCTTCGAGTATCCTTGAATTCACAGCCATCCGCCCAGGAGGTTTGTATGCATCGTCTCCTCTGCCTGATGCTTGTCCTATGCGCGTGCGATCGGTCCGCCGCCAGCGACAATCGGCTGGTCAACGGCGACTTTGAGAACGCCCTGCAGGGCTGGACCAAGGCCTGGTCGCGCACGCAAGGCGTCAAGGCCGCGCGCGATGAACAGGTGCGACATAACGGTCAAGCCGCGGTGCGTATTGAACATACCAACTCGCAAGACTGGAGCCTCGCCCAAGAGAAGCGGTTCGACGTGAAGCCCGGCGAGATCTACGAGCTTTCGGGCTGGCTGCGCGCCCAGGGTGAAGGCGAGATCATGCTGAGCGTCACGCTCTACGACGCGAAAAAGGAGGCCCTCGACTGGATCTATGGTGGTCGCGACCTGCGCGGCGCCAGCGATTGGCGGCTGGTGCAGTCGCGATTCGTGATCCCGCCCGACGCCGCCGCCATCCTGCCACGCCTGACCGGACATGGTTCGCTGACCGCTTGGGCCGACGATCTCGCCTTGCGCCGCGTGGGCCAGATCGACATGTCGCAGGCCGAAAAACTGCCGGCCGCGATCAGCAAACGCAATCGAGCGATCGAAGCCACCTTCCATCCGGCCGACGGCACGATCAGCCTGCGCGACCTGCGTTGCGGAGCCGCCTGGTCGCAGCGGCCCGAGAAACGCTGCTACGTGCTCAACGCCAAGGCCACCGACCAGGGCATCGTCGCCACACTGCTGGAACCGGCCAGCGTGTCGGAGATAGCCATTTCGCTGCAACTGGACGGCGACAAGCCCGAACTGGTGGTCGAACTGTCGGGCCAAGGTCCCATGTCGCGACTGAGCTATCCGCATCCCGTGGTCAGCCCGGCCAAGAGCTGGCTGATCATGCCCGTCAACGAAGGAATCGCCTATCCGGTGGACGACGAGGCGCTCCGCCCGATGCGCTATCATCTCTACGGCGGGCACGGGCTGTGCATGGCCTGGTACGGCGTGACCGATCTGAACCACGGGTTGATGACGCTGGTAGAGACGCCCGACGACGCTGCAGTCAACGTGCCGCGTCTAGACGGCCGCTTGCACCTCGCGCCCGAATGGGAACCGCAGCGTGGCGAGTTCGGCTCCGTGCGGCGACTGCGCTACGTGGCCTTCGATCAAGGCGGCTACGTGGCCATGGCCAAGCGACACCGCGCGCACGCCCAGGCGCAAGGGCTATTGAAGACCCTGGCGCAGAAGCGCGCGGAGAACCCCAACGTGGACCTGCTGGTGGGCGCGGTCAACGTGTGGGCCTTTGGAGTGGATGGCACAAAGCTCTGCCCGGAAATGCAGTCGCTGGGCATCCAGCGCATCTTGTGGAGCGCCGGCGGCAAGACCGAGCAACTCCAGAAGCTCAACGCCATGCAAGACGTGTTGACCAGCCGCTACGACATCTACCAGGACTGCATGGACCCAGCCAATTTCCCCAAGCTCAAGCACGTGCATGGCGACTGGACGTCCGACGGCTGGCCCAAGAACATCATGCTCGATGCCCAGGGCAACTGGATTCGCGGTTGGCGCGTCGATGGCCGCGAGGGCGAGCCCTACTGGTGCGGCGTGCTGTGCGACCGCCTGGCCCCCGACTATGCTCGGCGGCGAATCGCTGCCGAACTGAAGGAGAAGCCCTATCGCTGCCGGTTCATCGACACGACCACCGCCTCTCCCTGGCGCGAATGCTACGCGTCCGACCATCCCCTCACGCGAAGCGAAAGCAAGCGGTGGAAGATGGAGCTCCTGGACGTGGTCAGTCGCGAGTTCAAGCTCGTCACCGGCTGCGAGACAGGCCACGAGGCCTCGGTGCCCTATCTGCATTATTTCGAGGGCATGCTCAGCCTGGGGCCCTATCGCGTCAAGGACTCCGGCCGGCGCATGGCTGATGTGGTCGACGAGGTCCCCGAACAGGTAGCCAAGTTCCAGACGGGCCACTACTATCGGCTGCCCTTGTGGGAACTGGTGTACCACGACTGCACGGTGGCCCAATGGTACTGGGGCGACTACAACAACAAACTGCCCAAGCTTTGGGATCGCCGCGACCTGTGGAACGCACTGTACGGCACATCGCCCATGTTCCTGTTTGTGCGCAAGGTCTGGGAAGAGAACCGGGAACGGTTCGCCAAGAGCTACCAAACAGCCACGCCCGTCGCCCGCGCGACCGGTTACAGCGAGATGCTCTCGCACGCCTGGCTCAACGAGGACCATTCGGTGCAGCAAACGCGTTTCGCCAACGAAGTCGTGGTCACCGTGAACTTCGGCGACCAGGCCTACCGCATGGCAGATGGAGCGACACTCGCGCCGATGAGCCACCGTGTGGAGGGAATGGATAAGGGCAAGCGGTCCCCCTGACCGGCCCCCGACCCCCAAATCAGAATCTCGACAAACAAGGGCAACCAGAATGGCAGGGCGTACTCCCGACTGCATCCACCGCCTGGCATCCTCGCGTGCACACGCGGGTCGTGGCCGAGCTTGGTGGTCGCCGACAGCGGCCCTCGTTGTGCCCCTGTTGTGGGTGCTGGCCGGTTCGCCGCTGTCCGCCAGCGCGGCAAGCCCGTCCCAGCAGGATCGCGCCCCGCTGGCCGGGCGCACGCTGGTCGTCAGCCGGGCCCAGTTGAAGTATCCGCTCTACGGCGACTACACGCGCCGCTGGCTGGACCGGCCCCTGTTCCAGGACCGCGCGCTGCGCACCAGCGATGAACCGACGTACTACATCAACTTCGCCAGCTTCGCGCGCATGGTCCAGATCGCCCGGCAATACGAACTGGACGGTTTCGCCTTCTTCCCGGGCGTTCGCAGCCTGCCGGCCACGGCCGACGAGGCCCAGCCCTCGATCTACAAGTTGGCCGATCGGGCCTGTGGCGATGGCTTCAGCCTGCTGACCGAATTCCTGGCCGGCGAAACCGACGACGACTATCACCGCCACCTGGCGGCCGCCCTGGCCTCCAAGACCGCCACGCGCCTCGGCGGCAAACTCCTCGTGACCTCCTATTCTGCCGACGGCAAGCCGCCCGAACAGTGGAAGCGCGTCTTGGACAGTCTTCGGGCCAAGCATGGCGACAACTTCTTCTTCCTCCCAGACGTGAGTCCTGGCAGCCGGCTGTTGCCTTGTGTGGCCCAGTTCAACGCGGGGCAGCCGATCGCCGATGCGGATCTTCAGGCCATGAAGGCCCGGCTGCGTTCCTACCTGGACGTGTGCGACGGCATCTACTACGCGCACAGCGGCATGCTCCGCACCGCGGACCGCAAGTTCAACGTGCGGTTCTACCGCGAGTTCCTCATCCCGCTCTACCAGAGCGTCCTGGCCGAACCGGCTTACAAGTCCAAGTACTTCGGTCTCTCGGCCTCGATCGGCTACTTCCTGCCCGAAAGCGGCTCCACGCTTAGTGAAAGCGGCACCAAGACCTTGCGAAGCTCGCTGGAAACCGCCCTGGCGGCCAATCCGGACGTCATCAACCTGCCCGAGTGGGACGAGGTCAACGAGAACACCAATATCCGCCCGACAGTCTTCAACTCGCTTTCCACGCAACGCATCCTGCGCCATTACATGCGGCGACTGAAGGGGCTCCCGCTCGCCCCGCTGCCGGGCGACGACACATCCATCCCCAATCTGATCGTCAGCTACCGTAAGCTGCTGGTATTCGGCGAGTCGTTGGAGATCGAGCTGTTGAATGTGCCCGACTCCGATCGACGTGGGACTTACAGCGTCACCGTGACTCTCAAAGACCTTGCCGGTCGGGTCGTGAAGCAGTTCCCACCGCAGACCTTGCCCACGCAGGACCTGGCTGACCGGACGCTCGTGATCCCCAGCGAGACCATGGCCCCGCACGCGGTGCTGATCCCGTCGCTGTCGATTCGCGCCGGTGATCGGCAATACGAAGTGGACGACGGTCTGCACTACGTCGCGCTGCGCACCTGGAACTGGGACGAGAAATGGGTCAAGCAGCCCTTGCGCGACCTGTGCCGACCCAAAAGCGCCCATTTCGCCTTGGGCGAAGAAACCGAGCCCGGCGCGCGCCTGGCCACCGGCGAGTTCGCCGCGGACGAGAAACTCGCCTCGCTGGAGGTCCTGGAGAACGACGACCTGATCTACGCCGCCGACGCGCAGGATGAATACCTGCGTAGCCGCAGCGACGTGGTGCTGCTGCGCGTCGAGCGCCGCGCCCTGCGCCGCTCGCGACTCATCGGCACAATCCGTGTCGAGGGCGCCGAATGCCATTGGCTGGGCGAAGAGCTTCGCGACGGCACGAGACGCGACGAGAGCGTCAAAGACCACGTGCTGCGGTTCAATGCCAACGTCGATCGCTATGCGCGCAGCAACTATGTGGCGATCCGCAAGGCGGACGTCGACAAGGCGACCCTGGTCTTCGACAGCAACCAGATCAAGGCTCGCGTCAGCGTGCGGCAGATCATCGACAACGCAGTCTATGCCGAAACACACGACGACGGCCTCTCGCTGACGGTCACCCGTTACTGCAAGCAACCGGCACACCCCTATCACCTGCAGCAGGAATCGGTCCGCTTCTCCGCACCGGTCCGGCCAGAGATGAGCGCGTCGGTCTTCCACATGCGCGCCATCACCGAAAAAGGGCGGTTCTACTACAGCCGGCCCGTGGCCCCCGGCCTGGCCGATCCTGCCTCCCGGTTGTCGCCGGCACGCGTGTTCTCAGACACGGCGAAAGAACCCGTCCAGGTCCAACTCGCTCCGGTATCCATTCCCGACGTGGCCTACGACTTCGTTCCCCAGCGCGGCAGCGTCCTCGCCACGCGCGCCGGCCGGCCGTTCTGGGCAGTGCTTGGCGGATTCAGCGATACGGCCACGGGCCGCAGCGGAAGCGGCGACGGGGCCGGGACTCCTTTCCGCGAGGGCGCTCGCAACTATCCCGCCACGGCCAAGAAGACCGCGCCCGACTGGGTCACGGCGGATGGCACGCCCTGCCTGAAATTCGACGGCAGCGGCACCTACCTGCTGCTGCCCCTAGAAACGCTGCCGCGCCGTTCGGGGTTCACGCTCTCCTTCGACATCAAGCCGGCCTCCTCCAAGCCGCAGGTGCTGTTCAATTGCCAGAGCCATTATGCCGGTTCGTTGACGGTCGGACTCCAAGAGGGTCATCTCACAGGCGCTTACGCCACCCAGTACCAACGCACCCAACGGCTCGATCCGCGACTCCCCGTCGAATTGGGCCAATGGTCGACGATCGAAGTCCTCTACGACCAGACGACAATTCGCTTTCGCGTCAATGGCAAGGAAAGTGAATCCCTGGCCTGCCCTGGCCCGGGACTGTACATCGGCATGTCGGTGTTCGGCGGCTTCGGCGACGAAAAGAGTGCTGACAAAGGCAAATCAGGCTGGTTTGAAGGCGAGCTGCGTTCGCTCCGCATCCGGCATGCGTGCCCGTAGCCGGGGCGCAGGAATTCGCATGTGGCGCTAGCGAACCTTGCCGGCCAACTGCCGCAGCGCCCCGCGTCGGGCGTTGCGGCTAGCCATTGTGCATGGTACCTTCGATGCAGACCTCTGAGGAGAAGACCCCATGCATGCCCTGCTGCTCCTTTCGCTCTGCCTCGCCGCGTCGGATCAAGCACGCACGCAAGCGGATGTCGTCGTAGAGACCCCGCAGCTCCGCGCGGTCTTGGGTCCCAACGGCCTGTGGCGCAGCCTGGTGGAAAAGTCCACCGGGACCGATCTGCTGCGCGCCCAACGCCAGGTGCCGCTGGCGTCGGTCGCGATTGGCCAGAAGGTGCACGACGCCAATTCTCTGCGCGCCTTGGACCGGCAATGGCAGATTGCCTTCGCCGGCTGCGATACGCAGTTGATCCTGTCGGTGCAGCCGGCGCCCGGCTGGATTGCCTTTCGCCTGCAGGAGATCCGCGGCACGCGTCCCGATTCGGTGACCTTGTTGCGCCTGGCGACTGCCATCACCGATCACGCCGGGGCGCACCTCGGATTGGCCTGGAACGATCGTCTCGCCATCGGTTTGCTCGCCACGAATCTCCAGACCCAGGTCACGGTCGCGCGTCGTAAGGATCACACGCAGATCGTGGCCGTGGCCCAAGACCAACCTGGCCCACGCCTGGAGGGATCGGCCGTGGCCCTGCTGGCCGTACCCACGGCCCAGGTCAAGCCGACTCTGGCGCAACTGGCCGACTCCTTTCACCTGCCTCGAAACAGCGCGGCCGGCCAGGACTCCAAGGATCTGCCAGCCGCACGCGAATCGTACTGGTTTGTCTCCCTGGCCGAACCGGACGTGGATCAGTGGCTTCGCTACTGTGAGTTGGCCGACATCCGCCAGATCCTCATCACTTCGTCGGCCTGGTGCCAGCAGGTCGGGCACTACACCTTCAGACCCACGTATCCCGCCGGCCTGGAGAGCCTCAAGCGCGTGGTGAGCCGGCTCCAGTCGCGCGGAATCCAGGTCGGCATGCACTGTTTCGCCTCCAAGATCTCCAAGACCGACGCCTACGTGACGCCGGTTCCCGATCGCCGCTTCTGGGTCGACATGCGCGCCACCCTGGCCGAAGATGTGGACGCCCAGGCGACGTCGCTTCGCCTGCTCGAAGACCTCAGCCAGTGGCCCGGCAGCCCGCTCACCCAGCGCAAGTACTGGGAAGGGGGCGTGACGAAGCATCAGGAAATCGTCCTCGACGACGAGATCGTACGCTACGAGCAGATCGGTCCGGAAGGCCAATGGAACACGCTGCTGGGTTGTCGGCGCGGCGCCTGGGGCACCAAGGCCGCCGCGCATCGCGCCGGAACCGAGGGCCGACACTACGGCGTCGACGGCTGCATCAACGGTTACATCATCGACCAGGAGACCGGCCTGTTGGACGAGGCCACCGGCCGTCTGGCCGCGGTCTTCAACGCCTGCAATTTCGACCTGGTCTATTTCGACGGCGGCGAGGACGTGGACCGCAACCGGTTCAACTACTACGTTTCCAACTTCCAGGCCACGGCCATGAGCAAGTTCACCCGGCGTCCCCTGGTCCACATGGGCACTTGCCTCACGCATAACCTCTGGCACAGTTTCACGCGCAGCGGCACGGTCGACACTTACCTGAACACCATCCACGGGCGCATCGCGGGCGGAATCCCCGTGGACAAGTGGCCCACGGTCCGCGAGCATATCGACCGCTCGGTCCGCCGCCTCGCCAACCTGGCCGACGACATGCTGCCCGGCGAATTGGGCTGGTTCGGCATCTGGCCCAAGGGACCGCACACCGACGGCCTGCAACTGGACGAGATCGAATACCTGATGACCAAATCGCTGGGCTACGACGCGCCCATCTCCTTGGAAACCAACCTTGGCCAGATGGAGAGCCATCCGCTCACGCCGGGCATCCTGCAGATCGTGCGCGCCTATCAGGGCTTGCGACGCGCCGGCCGCGTGCCGGCCGCAACGCGCCAGGCGCTGCGCGAGACGGGCAAGGACTGGCTCCTGTTCCGTGCCATGCCCGATGCGGTCGAACAGTTCGTTCCCGTCACGCGCGTCGAAACGACCGCGCCCGGCATCCGCGTGTGGATCGGTCCCCTGGGACAGGATACGGTCGCGGCCGTCTGGCACGAGACCGGCAAGGACGGACGGCTCCTGGTCCCCTGCCCTGCCCTCTCGGCCTGCGACGTTGAAGGAAAGGCGATCCCGGTGGAGCGTTCGGCCGGCGCGACGAGCCTGGCGCTGGGGCCATGCCGCACCACACTGCGCTTCGCCAGACAGGACGTCACCTCCGTGCGCGCCTTGCTGGCCGCGGCCCAATTCGAGGCACGCAAGTTGGACGTGCTGTGGCTCCAGGCCGAAGACTATCAGCGCTGCGAAGGCGCCACGGCCAAGGGCTCGGCCGTGAAGGTGGAAGACACGGAGGCCCTCGGCGACTTCGTCGTGGCCACCCAGGCCCAGAATCTCAAGCAGCCTCACGACTGGTACTGGCAATACACCGTCCACATTCCCCGGCCCGGACGGTGGACAATCTGGGCCCGGGTTCGCTACCCGCGCGGCGGCGATCAGTCCTTCGGTCTGGGCACGCCCGACGAACCCTTGGACCTGAGCGGCACGCGTGCGATCGGCAACTGCGGCCAAGCCGGCAAGGCCTGGCACTGGACCGGCCGCGGCGGCGGACTAACCAGCGCCCCCCCCGGCATGCCCATCACGCGCAAGTTGCCGGCTGGGCCCTTCACCTTCCGCATCTATCCACGCGAAGGCACGGGCGCCGCGCTCACGGCCCCGCGATTGGACGCCCTCTGTATTTCGGAAGATCCCGAATACCGCCCCACGGATGCCGATGCCCAGGCCGCTCTTCAGCCTGCCAAGCGATGATCGCTCAGGTCTGAATCAACCGCCGTTGAAACAGCCTCACGGCCAGCAACCACGCCGCAACCAGGTAAGCCGCGCAGGCCGCGAACGGAATCCACGGCCCGCCCAACGCGGACTGCCCAAACAGGCCCCAACGCAACAACTCGACCACGTGCGTCAGCGGCGAGGCCAAGGCCACGGGGTAGATCCAGCCAGGCATGGTGTCCAAGGGCATGAACACGCCGCTAACGAACAGCAGCGGAAACCGGAAGAAGTTCAGCAGGGTCATGGCCTCGAACACCTCGCGGACCAGGACCGCCGCGGCCAGGCCAAATAGCGAGAAGATCCCCGCCCCCAAGGCCAATCCCAACACAAAGGCCCAGGGGCGCGCCAGTGGCATGCCCAGGGCCGCGCCCAGGATCACGGCCAACACCAGCGCGGTGCACACGCCGTAGGCGGCGGCGCTCAGGGCCTTGCCCAACACGATGGTGCGCATGCTCAAGGGAGCCAGCAGCAACCGGTCCAGGGTCCCCGTCCGCTTTTCAAAGGTCACCACGATCGCCGCCATCGACGTATTGCCGAACAGCAGCGTCATGGCCAGGATGCCCGGACATACGGCCAGGTATCCCTGCTGATCCTTCAGGTACACCGCCAGCAGCAGCACGACCGGAAACAACAGCCCCCAGGTAATCAAGGGCGGCTTGGCGTAGTAGCTCTCCACGTCCTTGCGGCTGATCGACAGGGCCCGCTGCAATGCACTCATCCTTTGGCCCCCGCGTGATCCTGCTGTTGAAGAATGGACAAGAAGGCGTCCTCCAACGACGCGCCCGAGGTGCTCAACTCGATGACCGTCAGCTCCAAGCGGTCTGCCAGGGCGACCAACTGGCTCAAGGCCGCGTGCAGGTTGGCCGCGTCAAGCGTCCAGGCGCCATCCGAGATGGCCGCCGCGCGAACTGCCGGGCACGACGCCAGCAGCGTCTCTTCGCTGACGGGACCGCTGAACGCCACCGACAGGCTCTGCACCTTGCCGAAACGGCTGCGGATGTCGTTGACGCTGCCTTCGGCCAGGATTCGACCGCGGACCAGGATCGCCACGCGCGTACACAACGCTTCGGCTTCGGCCAGATTGTGCGTGGTCAATAGCACGGTCGCGCCTTGCGCGTGGATTTGCCGAATCAGTTCGCGCAGCGACTTGGCGCTGGGCACGTCCAAGCCCACGGTCGGTTCATCCAGGAACACCACCTCGGGCCGATGGATCAGGGCGGCGGCAATCGTCAACCGCCGCTGCAAGCCGCGCGAGAGTGTCCCAAAACGGTCGCCGGCGCGCGTCTCCAAGTCGAACATCCCCAGCAGTTCTTCGGCCCGCTGCCGGCGCGTGGCGCGCGCCAGTCCGTAGAGCTCGCCCAGGTATTCCAGATTCCGGCGGCAGGACAATTCCGGATAGAGGTTCGACGTGTCGTTGACCACCCCGATCCGCGACTTGACGAACACCGGATCGGCGGCCACATCCACCCCGCACACCTGCACCGTGCCCGCATCCCGGGCCAGCAGGCCGCAGAGGACATTGATCGTGGTGGTCTTGCCCGCCCCGTTGGGTCCCAAGTAGCCCAGGATTTCGCCGCGGCCAAGGGAAAACGAGACCCCGTCGAGGGCCAGCACCCGGCCATAGCGTTTGCTCAACCCGGCGACCTGAACCTGGATGGAATTCAATTCGGACATGGATATCGCGAGAACGAACCGGCCACATGTGGTATGGCAGCCACGCACTACCACTTCACTTGTACCACCGCGAGGTGGCCTTGTCGACAACTCCTTCCCTCGCCGGGCTGTGGGGCTCATAATGGAGGCCCACCGAAACTCTTCTACCCGAATGCCGTAGGAGCCAACTCATGACCAATCGTCTGGGACGTCGCGCCTTTCTCTGCTCCGGAACCGCCGCCGCGGTCGCTGCGGCTGCTGGTCGCGACTCTGCCGCCAGTGCCGCAGCGGTCGCGCCCGGCCACTACCTGGAGCCCGCACGCCAGATCCCCTTGGCTGAAGAGGCCGATGTGATCGTCTGCGGAGCTGGCCCGGCCGGCGTCTGCGCAGCGATCGCCGCCGCACGCGCCGGGGCCAAGACCCGCCTGTTCGACGTCAACGGCTGCCTGGGCGGAATCTGGACCGCTGGCCTGCTGAGCTGGATCATCGATTCGGGAAACAAGCGCGGCCTGATGCGCGAAATCCTGGTCCGAGTCAACGCCCTGATGCCCACGCGCAAGTACGGCAGCTCCGTGGCCTGCGACGTGGAGAAGCTGAAGCTCCTGCTGGAGCAGATGTGCCAGGAAGCCGGCGTGAAGGTCTCGCTGCACACGCGCTCGGCGGCAGCCGTCTGCGACGACTCCCAACGGCTGAAGATGGTCATCACCGAATCCAAGTCGGGGCGCCAGGCCTGGGCCGCTAAGGCCTTTGTCGACGCCACCGGCGACGGCGATCTGGCCGCCCATGCCGGTTGCGCCTTCGACTACGGACGCGAAGGACATGGCGAAACCCAACCCATGAGCCTGCTGGCCTGGCTCACCGGCATCCAACTCGACGAAGTTGCCAAATTCGTCAACCACTACCTGCCCGGCCAATCGGGCAAGAAGAACCTCTGGGACGAGATGCAGCGCGCCGGCATCACGCCTTCCTATGCCGGGCCTAGCCTGTTCTACATGCACGATCAACTCTACTGCCTGATGAGCAATCACGAGTACGGCGTCTCGGCCGTGGACGCCGGCCAGATCAGCGAAGCCACCATCCGTGCCCGGGCCGAGTTGCACCGCCAGGTGGAGGCCCTCCGCGCCCTGGGCGAGCCCTGGAAGAACCTGCAAATCATCGCCACCAGCGAACACATCGGCGTGCGCGAAGGCCGCCGCATCCACGGCCTGTACAAAGTCGGCGTCCAGGACCTGCTCGACGGCATCCGCCACGAAGACGCCGTATGCCGGGCGACCTTCGGTTTCGACGTCCACTCGCCCAATCCCAACGAGACCAAGGGCATCCGGCCCACCGGCGGCAAGGCCAAGCCCTATGACATTCCCTACCGGGCCCTGATTGCCAAGGACGTGAAGGGCCTGCTGGTGGCCGGCCGCTGCATCAGCGGCGACTTCCTGGCCCATTCCAGCTACCGCGTGACCGGCAACGCCGCCGCCATGGGCGAGGCAGCCGGAGTGGGCGCGGCCTTGGCCGCCGCCAGCGGCCAGTTGCCCCAGGAGGTTCCCTGGGCCCAGATCCGACAGGCCCTGGAAGCGGTTCAGCCTCCCGCCGAGGCCAAGTCCCCCGCGTGAAGCCCCGAGCCGACGAAAGCGGCCTGTCGCCCAGGATTGAATCGACGCAAGCCCCGTAGGGCGTCGCCGAGCGGAGCGAGGCACGCCGCACCTTCCCCAGATCAGCAAACGGGGGCGACCACGAAATAGCTTGCGAACCCAAGGCCGCCGCAAGCAGAGGAATACAGAGGTGTCCGTTCTTCCTTCCATTCCTTCGTGTCGTCGTGCCTTTGTGTTGGAAACATCCTGAAGACCAATCGTGCCTGACGGATCGCGTCTGCCACTGCGCATCGGATCTGCGCAAGAGTGTCGCCGATTGCGCGAACCGGTCCTTGATCGGCGCGGCACGCGGCCTACACTGAGACGCATGTCATCCTGTGCCTCTCTCTTCACGTCACGCCCCCGCTGAGGTGATCATGCTGCGACTCTTGCCCCTGGCCTGGCTGATCGTGGTCGTTCCGGCCGTGCAGGCCGAGGATCTTGTCGGCGGCCCCTTTCGTCTGGCTCGCGACAAACGGCTCCGCGTGCAGCACCAGGACCGCACGCTCATCGCGCGGGACACGTTGGAGTATACCCCCGGCTTCGAGCAGGCCGGACAGATCCGAGTTGATCAGCGTGACGGCGCGCAGGTGCTCAACGTCGTGCAATCGCAAGGCGATCCGGTCACCTACCGCAAGGAAGTGGCCGTCAGCGACAAGGGCCTCGAACTCACCGTCAAGTACAAGCTGCCGGCATATGCCAACGATCCGGCGAAGCCCATGATCCACTACGCCTTCTACGTTCCACTGGAGACCGTCCGCGGCGCAAGCTGGAAGGCCTATGTGGGCCGGGCCCATTCGGCCAAGGTCGTCGAAGGCAAAGCGGGCGCATCGCTGACCGGAATCCGCTACATCGGCTTCCGCAGCCCAGATCGGCGATTGGTCTTTGACTTCAACCCCCAGGGCGTCACGGCCAACGGCGACTATTGCGGCTACGGCGAACCGGTGGCCTGCTGGGGCATGCACCGCGAAGAGGAGTTCCTGGTCTTCACGTTCGGATATCGGGCCTCGTTCTACGGCGGCGTGTACATGTCCAAGTGCCTGATCTACGAAGGCGACTACGACTACAAGGCACGTCATGCCTATGACAAGTGGGGCTACCGCGGCCCGACCTTGCCCACCAGGTTGTTTGCCTTTGGCACGGCCAAGCCGCCCCAGGAGGCCACCGCGGCCGATCTGGCTCTCTACTCGCCCGAACGCGGTTTTGGCTGGCGCGACGTCCAGGGGCTCGCGCTGTCGCAGTCCGCGCCCAGCGGCTTGACCAGAAACCGTCTCGTGGCCGCGGCCGGTCGCGAAGGCCAATTCCTTGTGGACCTCGTGCCTGGCCGTTGGCTGGTCACGGTCCGCGTCGCCGCCGGCGATCAGCCCCAAGGCCCCATGCAAGTCCTGATCGCCGGCCAACCGGTCGCCGCGCCCCTCAGCGTGCCGGCCGAGGAGGTCCGCTCGCTGACCGCGGTCGTGGACCATCCGGGCCTGGTGGATCTCCCCATGGTTGATGGCCCCGGCCGACCCACGGAAGGCCGGGAAGACCGGGCTCCCGCGACCAACCTGCGGTCGGTGCCCGGCCCTCGGTTCGTTCGCGATACAGGCCCTAGTAAACCGTTGGAGATCACGTTCCGCGCACCCGGCGTCTGGTCGGTCAGCAGCATCGCTCTGCAGCCGCTGCTGTACCGCAGCGAGGATTTCAGCTTCGCGCGCGGCCTGTGGAACGTAGATGGCGTTTTCACCCCCCAGTGATCGATCCGTGGGGGCTGTCCCCGCTGACCTGCCGAGATACTCTCATGCAACTCGCAATGCCCGGTCGTCTGCATCGTTTCTCGATCGTCGTGCTGGCCGGCCTGTGGGCTTTCAGCGCCGCGGCCCAGGCACAGCAGGCAGCCACGCCCGTTCAGCTCAAAGGCGAAGTCCTGCTGGCCCCGGACTCCGACGCCTTGGCCTGGCGCTGGCGCATGAAGCTCGCCAGCCTGGGCCCGGCCGGCAATGGCACGCGCGACGAATTCTCCGACCCGGCGGCCATCCAGCGGCGGATTCGTGAGATGGCCCACGATGGCTACAACGCGGTGATCTGCAACGGGCTGCACTTCCACCTCTGCTTCCTGGATCGCTGGGAGATGTGGAAGGCCAACATGGCGCGCATCGTCGAGGCGGCCCATGCCCAGGGGATGAAGGTCATCGAGCACTACGACGTGCCGGTGGTCTTTTCCTACGCCGGCGGCTTCAAGTACCTGGCCGAACACGCCGACTGGCTGCAACGCGACATCCGTTTCGACACGCCCAACCTGCACGCGATGTGCCTGAACCACCCCGGATTCCGCCAGGAGTACTTGGACCGGCTGAAGGATTTCGCCCGTTCGACCAAGATCGATGGCGTGATGCTCGATGAATGCTGCTTCGCCGACGACCAGTTGTGCGGCTGCCGGTGGTGCCGGGCCCGCTTCACGGCCGACACCGGCTGCACGCTGCCCACGGACGACTCTTCGCCCGTGCTCTTCAATGCCGATCACCCGCTGTGGGTCACGTGGCTCAAGTGGCGCGTCAAGACACTCGGCGACTGGTGGGTGGACGTGCGCCGCACGCTCAATCGGGTCGGCCCGGACATCAGTATCCTGACCTACACCACGCACGGCGGCTTCACGACCAACACCAGCATGCGCGAAGGAGGCAACGACATCTTCGAGAAGGCCCGGGCGTGCGACTTTCTGGGTACCGAGATCATGTCCCGCAACGTGTTCGACTGCTATCGGCCCGTATTGGCTTGCCGCAAGATGAAATCGGCGCTGGGGCGGCACTTCAGTTCCCCGATCTTCGGCCTGGTCTATCACATGGACGATCCCGACTTCGCCTACTTCGGCTGGGCCTTGTGCCAGATGAACGGCCAGGCCACCTGGATGTCGACCATCGAGGGCGCCGACATGAAACGCTATATTGACTGGCCCCAACAAATGGACAGCCGCCATTCCCAGTCGGTGGCCGACATTGCCGTTTTGTTTTCCAACGCCACCCGGCAGTTCAACCGCCTGATGAACCAGGCGCCCGATGCGATGGGCTTCTCCGAGTGCCTCACTGACGCGCACCTCCAGCACGACTTTCTGACCGATGGCGACCTGACGGAGAAGACCCTTCGCCGCTACAAGCTGCTGATCCTGCCTAGTTGCGGTTGCCTGAGTGCCGAGCAAGTCCGCAATCTCCAGCGCTACGTGGCCGGCGGCGGCCGGCTATTGGTCTCCGGCCACACTTCGCTGTACAACGAAGACGGCTTTGGCGGCGAGAACTTCCAACTCGCGTCCTTGCTGGGCGTGGACTATGCCGGCCAACTCACCAAGGGCGCCAGCGTGATCCACACAAGCGACGGCCAGCAGTTGGACCACCCCGACAAGGCGATCATGGTTCGTGCCCGGAGCGGGGCCAAAGTGCTCGCCGAGCTGCGCGACGCCAAGGGCAGGCCGCTGGGCGCGGCCGTGGTGCGCAACAACGTAGGCCAGGGCGTAAGCCATTACTTGGCCCCCCGGCTGGCCGCCTTGAACTTCGAGCGCGAGTTCACGGTCAAGGACAAATGGACCTTCGAGGCCAACCAGCCAGCCGCCAAGCTGCTCATCGACTTGGTCGGCAGCGCCCTGGGCACCGGTCCGGTGCTCCGCGCGGTTCAGGTGCCGTCCAAGGTGCTCCTGTCGACCTACCGGCAGCAACGGGATGGCAAGTCGCAATGGCTGGTGCATCTGCTCAACGCCACCGGCGTGCGGCTCAAGCTAGGCCAGACGGTGGCCGCCAAGAAGAGCCAGCCGGCCTTCCCGCCGCTGGAGCAGGACCTGGTGTTCGAGCTGCGTCTGGACGGCCCCTGCCAGGCGGAGATCGTCTCGCCCGACTACGCCGAGGCACGGCCAGTCGTGGTCGCGGAAGTGGGGGGCGGCTACCAGCGCGTGACGGTGGCCCGATCCGATCTGACCGGCTACGCCATCGTCCGATTGGCCCAACCGCAGTGACACCTCCCCCTCGCTAGAGCGGCGAGTCGCCGAAGCACTTGCCGGCCGGCCGATTTGTGGTAATCTTTGGTCTTGGACGCAGTTGGGTTTCGGTTGACAGAGCCCCCGTCAAAGCCGTCAGCCCCCCGACTGTTCCGGGCACCCCTAGCTCAATTGGATAGAGCATCGGTCTACGGAACCGAAGGTTACAGGTTCGAGCCCTGTGGGGTGTACTTCGCAAGCCCTTGGTTTTCAAGGGCTTGCGTTGTTTCTTGCGTTGGGGTCGCAGGGAATTGGCCGCCGATGTTGCCAAAACTGTTGCCAGCCGGCCTCGTGTTGCTGCCGTTGCCGCACTGAGCCGAAGTTTGCCCAGAGTTCCTTCTCGGCGCGGCGTACCGGCCAGCAGGGTCGCGAAGGCGAGGTGCACGATCATCACGGCCCCTACGAATCCGTGGAACCGTCGCGCCCCCACGATGTTCCCGTCACCCGCCTTGGGCGAGGTCACCTGGTAGGCCAGGACCACTTCGTGCTTCACGTCCACCAACCGATGCAGTTTGTAGCCGAACCACTCGAAGATTTTCGTCACCTTCCCTTCATCGTCGGTGTATTCCTTGCGGCCTCCGGAGGGCTGGGGCAGCCCCACGCGATCCTCGTCGGCGACCGCTCGAGGATCCCGTTTCCCGCGGGCCTTCAAACTGGTTGCGTCGCCGGCCGCCTGCTGCCCCAAGTCGGGCACCGCCGCCGCCAGCTTGTGCACCATCTCGTCGAAGACCCGTCGTAGCTCGCTCAGGTGCGGCTCCTCGCCCAACACATCGAGAAAACGCGAAATGTTCCAGGCCTTGGGAACCTGCGACTCCTCCGCAATGCCAATCATCCGCCGCAACTGTGCGTTACGTCCCAATTCCCCCAACGTGGCCTCGAAATCGCCGTGTCGCAGCGCGATCCGCAAGATCACCACGCCCCACAAGACATGCACCGGATAATCATTGCGACCGCGGCCCCGCTGCTGTCGCAATCCCTCCAGCAGCTTGGCGTCCGGAAGGGACGCCAACAGCGCCTTGAGCGCGCGAAGACTGGGGCTATCCTCTAGGGATTCCCAGGCGAACAGGGCCAGAGCATTCAAGGCCGGCAAGCTACCCAGCCATGAAAGCCGAGCTCGCTACCAAATTGTGGAGACGGCCCCTACGGTCGAGTTTCACCTCGCGACCGACCATGCCAGCAGATTCATCACCCACAACTATCCGTTACTCGTGCTGAGCCATCCCTCGTCCAAGACGATCACCGTCCGTTGCGAGGTGACCGGCGGAACAGCCAAGGCCGGCGTGGTTTTTCAGTGTCCGGGCGGGGAGGTGACCTTCCGGCCGGGCGAGAAGTACCGCTACCTTGGCGGCGGAAACGAGATCCAGATCATCGGCGACCGGAAGCAGAATGGGGACAAGACCCTGGAACTGACCCTCTCAGAACCGGTCAACGCAACGCTGGGTGTCCAGAAGAGCTACTGCTACACAATCCTGGACGACACTACTCTGCCCCGATAGCCGAGTTGCAGACCATCACGGCGGCGCTGGTGAAGTGAGGACTCACTTGCTTTCGGGCACCTTGGCCGCTGGTCTCTTCGGCGGTGTTAGATCGATTCGGTTTGGGATCTCGCCCAAGTGATAGAATCGGTGCTCAACGCCCCTATCGCGGACAATGATGATCCGTAACCCGGAAACGTCTTTTCGCAGCGGCTTGCCAATCGCTCCGGTGGTGACCACCTCGACCGATTCGTACTGGGCCGTTCCGTTGGCATGGTAGTGACCCGCGAAGACGTGAGTCACGCCGTATTGCCGAAACAAATCGAGGAATCGTCGTCGCTCTTGCCGTGGCAGGTTGTGGTATCCGTCCGGCTCGTCGATGTCTTCGACGAACCAGGGGTGGTGCTGAAAGACGATCACGTGTCGCACTTCTTCGCGCTGGGCCTTCTCCAGTTCGGCCTCCAACCAGGCCTCCTGCTGCCGGGCCAGATCGGGCGCGCCTTTCGGCGACCGAATGAGCCCTGAGTTGAGCACCAAACCGATCATGGGACCGCAGCGGAAGGAGTAATGGTCGGGACCGAACCGGGCGGTGTACCGGGCGATGCTCTCCGGCGTCGGTTCGTTGCCCACGTCGTGATTGCCCGGCATCTGGTACAGCGGGACTGAACGGTCGAGCTTGGCAGCGATGCGGGCGTACTCGTCAGCCTGCTCCTCATTCTCTGCCTTGTGAACCAGGTCGCCGGTGATGATCACGAAGGCCGGTTTGAGGCGGTTGGCCGTGGCGATGGCGAACTCGAAATTGGCCGTCTCCTGCTGCATGTCGACGTTCTGGGCACAAAAGCCGAACTGCGGGTCGGTGAGTTGGATGAAGAACAGTGGCTCGGCGGCTTCGGCCCTCGCCAACCCAACAACGAGTAGGCTGACCGACATCAGCCACAGAATCGGTCGCAGTAGACGGAAACTCCGAAGCGAAGAAGGGCTGCTCATCTTAGATGGTCTCCAAACAGGTTCCTAATGTCCTCGGTTCTACCGGACTCCGGGACCGGTGTCTATAATTGCCCCCATGCCTGAGCCCGACCACCCGATCATCGGTCCCTATGAGCCCCGGCCTGCCGTCTGCCGGGACTACGATCCCCGTGCCGCTCTTGTCGCCGGGAAGATCGCCGTCTTGATCCATGATCACCTGCCGCAAGTCCAGGTGGAGCACGTCGGCAGCACCTCAGTGCGCGGCTGTGCCGGCAAGGGGATCGTCGACTTGATGATCGCCTACAGCGACCGGCAGGAACTGGAATCCCGTACATCGGGGACGCCGGCCGACCGATAACAGAGAACACGCTGCCAGTCGGGAAGTCACTGGTGCGGCAGGGCACGGCTTGCACGGGCGAGGAAAGCAGCCAGCTTACTGGCGAAATCAAACGGGCTTCGCCGCGTGGGCCGTGATGCTGGTTGCGGGAGCCGACCGACCAGCGCGCCTATCGAGGTCATACAGAACCCTTCGTCGGGCACTGCTCGGCGAGGGGTTCTGGGTTTCTGGGCCGACCACCCCCGCAGCGAATCTCAGGTGCCGATGGTTTTAGATTTGGCAGCGTCTACAGATCGAAACAAGCGGCGCGACAACTGGAAGGTGACGGTGAAGTTTCCCTTTGCTATATTGGGGGCCGTCGCTGCCCGAAGTTGGCGCGATTGGACGGGAAACGCGAAGCGACACTTGAGGGGTACCGGTATGAAACCGCTTTCGACCACGATGTGTTGCATGATGTTTGTCCTGGTTCTCGTGTCCGGCTGCCAGGAGAAAGAGTCGTTCAGCGACCTCGTTCAAGGCAAAGGTACACCGAGCGGGGTAAAGATGAGGGCGCTACTGGACAACAAGCAGGCTCCAGTAAAGGTCGTGTCTGTAAGCCGAGCCTCGAATCCTGTGGGCGAGGTAATGCTTGAGAGGAGCCTTTTCTCGATCAAGTTGCAGAACTTGTCGGATTGTCCAGTGACGACTTTGAAGGGCAAGTTCGTGTTTTTTGCCGAGGACGGAAGAGCGATTCCCGACGAGAAGCGCGCCCCGGAAGTCGTGTTCTCCGACGCCCTTCAGCCCATTCCGCCCGAGAGTGAAATCGCGTTCTCCGTAGCCGCCAAGGACGACAAAGCGGTGCGAGGGGCCTTCGTAATTCAGCAAGTCGTGTACAAGGCACGCGGGTTGTCTCGCAAGTGGGATAACCCAGACTACGACAGAGAGCTGGCTGCTGCGATGGACGGCGAGGGCGCCAGGGCTCGCTGAGCCATAACGCTATGGTCAAGCGGCGCGGTTTGGCGCAGCCTCTTCTCCGAAGACGACCTAAAGAACCATCCGGCCGAGCCGATTTCGCTGATCCACATCTGTGGCCAGAAGGACACGGTGGTAAGATTCCAAGGCGTCCAGACTCCCAAGGCCCTCCTCAAGTCGGTCCCCGATTGCATCCAGATGTTCGTCAAGTCCAATGGTTGCGCTACGGCTGGCAAGCAAACGCGCGACGGGCCGCATGGCGTGGTCCGAACGCTGTATTCGGGTGGTCGTGCGGGAACCGAGGTCGAACTGGTGGTCGTCGGAACCGGCGCGCACGAATGGCCAACGGAGCGACACGGGCTATCGGCGAGCGAGGCTTTGTGGCAGTTTTTCTCTACGCATCCCAAGGGTGCACATTAGGTTGCACGTCAATGAAGCAGTGTGCCGGGAGACAGGCTATGCAAGATTACGAGAAGTTGGGTGTTTTCTACCTCGGCCGGCAGTACGACTTGGCAACCCAGAAAGCGCAGGACAATCTGCTGCTGTACGATGCCAAGGATCTGACGACCCACGCCGTGTGCGTCGGAATGACAGGCAGCGGCAAGACGGGCTTGTGTCTGGCTCTGCTGGAGGAGGCGGCCATCGATGGCATCCCGGCCATCGTGATCGATCCCAAGGGCGACCTCGGCAATCTACTACTGACGTTCCCTGACCTGAAACCCGACGACTTCCGGCCGTGGATCGATCCATCGGAGGCTGCGCGCAAGGGCTTGTCGCCCGACGATTACGCCAAACGCACGGCCGACGACTACCGCAAAGGTCTGGCCGATTGGGGCCAAGAGCCGGCGCGGATCGCCCGATTCCGTAACGCGGTCGACACGGCCATCTATACGCCCGGCAGCAACGCTGGATTGCCGCTTACCGTCTTGCGTTCGCTGTCGGCGCCTCCGGCTCCGGTGGTCAACGACACCGACACGTTCCGAGCGCGGATCACGGGTGTCGTTTCCGGCTTGCTGGCGCTGGTGGGTATCGAGGGCGATCCACTACGGAGCCGCGAACACATTTTGCTGTCGACGATCCTGGATCGTGCATGGCGCGATGGGCAGGAACTCGATATGGCCCGCCTCATCCACGAGATTCAGCGGCCGTCGTTCGACAAGATCGGCATCATGGACCTCGAAACATGCTTTCCGGCCAAGGAACGCTTCGAGTTGGCCATGAGCCTGAACAATCTGCTGGCCTCGCCGGGCTTCTCCGCGTGGATGCAGGGCGAACCGCTTGACGTGCAGCGTCTACTCTACACGCTCGAAGGAAAACCGCGATTGTCCATCCTGTCGCTTGCCCACCTCGGCGACACCGAGCGAATGTTCTTTGTCACCATCCTCTTGAACGAAGTCATCGCCTGGATGCGCGGCCAGTCGGGCACGTCGAGCCTGCGGGCGCTGCTCTACATGGACGAGGTGTTTGGCTACTTCCCGCCCACGGCCAATCCACCCTCGAAAACGCCGATGCTCACGCTGCTCAAGCAGGCCCGAGCTTTCGGACTGGGCGTGGTGCTGGCCACGCAGAACCCAGTCGATCTCGATTACAAGGGCCTTGCCAACGCCGGCACCTGGTTTCTTGGCCGACTGCAAACCGAACGCGACAAGGCCCGCGTGCTCGACGGCCTGGAAACCGCTACTGGCGGCAGTGGGGCGGGGTTCGATAGGCAGAAGATCGAAGCCATTCTCTCGTCGTTGGGCAACCGCGTGTTCCTCATGAACAATGTCCACGAAGATCAACCCATTGTGTTCCAAACGCGATGGGTCCTTTCCTATCTGCGAGGACCGCTCACGCGCGACCAGATTGCCAACCTGATGCAAGCTCGCAAGCAGGTGGCTCCGCCGCCCACCGCTCCAGTTGCCGCCGCGCCTGCGACGAAGGCCGAAGGCGCGCCGATAGCCGCCGCGACGGGCGGATCGCGTCCGCTGTTGCCGCCGGGTATCTCCGAATCGTTCCTCGTCTCGCGCGAAAAACGGCCTGGCGGCGCCGGGGCCGTGTACCGTCCTGCCCTGCTCGGTGCGGCCCAGATCCATTTCACCCAATCGAGCCTGGGTATCGACACATGGCGGGACGTGACGCTGCTGGCGCCCGCCGATAACCTGAAGCCAGGCGAGTCGGTCTGGGAACGAGCCCAATCGCTCGCCGAGGCTCCCGAACTCGAAACCGAACCGGCCGAGGGCGCCTCATTCGCCGAACTGCCTGGGGAATTGTCCCGGCCGAAAACCTACACCTCATTGGCCAGCGACCTGAAGGCGCACTTGTACCGGACGCAAAGCCTGACGCTACAGCGGTGTCCGTTGCTCAAGGAGACGTCGCGCCCGGACGAAAGCGAGGGTGATTTCCGCATCCGCATTCGCCACGCGGTGGTCGAGCAACGCGATTTGGCCGTCGAGCGGCTCCGTGCGAAATACGCTCCCAAGGTCGCATCGCTCCAGGAGCAGCGACGCAAGGCTGAGCAGCGCGTGGTTAAAGAACGCGCCCAGGCCAACGAGAGCACGTTTTCGGCCGTCGTCTCAGTCGGCTCGTCGATCCTCGGCGCCCTGCTGGGCCGCAAGATGGTGAGTGCCACGACCATGAACAAAGCGGCCACCAGCGCCCGGGCCGCCAGCCGCGTAGCTCGCCAACGCGCCGACGTAAGCATGGCCCAGGAGACGGTTGCGGTGATCGATCAACGGTTGGCCGAGTTGGACGCTCAATTCAAGTCGGAGACGGAGAAGATTCAGCAGGAACTCGATCCCGACGCGCTGGCTCTCGAACCAGTCGAAGTGAAGCCAAAGAAAGCCGACGTGACCATCAAGCAGGTGTCCCTGGTCTGGACAACCTGACTCCGTGAACCGACACCATAGGCGCAAGGATTCATCATGCATCGTCGTCAAGAGAGCTTCTTCAGCCCCCTGGTTGTGGTGGCCGATCATTAAGAGCGACCATAGCCGAGGCTTTGTCGCTGCGAACGGTCGCGCTGGCCGTGACGACATGCCTGCACAACGACCCTGCGGCAGGAGGTGAATATGCGACGGCGGAATCTCCTTCGGCTTCTGGGCGTAATTGGTGGACTCGTTTTGCTGCGTGTTGGTTAGGGGATGGGTTTCGATCCCGACTTCTGCGAGAAGAAATGCCCGATCTGTACCAGGGCCAGGAAAGGCAATACCCTCGCCAAAGTCCTTCAGAATATCGAGATCGCGGTTACTTTCGGGGGCTGTCCTTGGGGGCGGGCGAGGCAGACGAAATATGGGGTGAAGCCCAACGAACCGTCGCCCAACCCCAAGGTGGCGTGAAAAAACGACTGTCTCCGCGACCAGCATAGAACTTGTTGCGGGGCTTTGGGAGGAGATGTTTCGATGATCGACATTGGAAACGTGATGCTCATCGTAGCCGTCGCTGTGTCGGCCCAGCCAGAGGCCAGGATCGTCCCGATCAACCCGCCCGAATACGACTTCTTCTCCAAGATGCTCGACTATCACGGTATTCCGATCAAGGCCCACCAAGACGTGGATGCCCGAGCCTTGCTGGAAGCCCGAAGACAATTGGCCCGCCTGTTGGATCACGTTCCCGACATCAGGTACAACCTTGTGCAGACCGGTGCGGAACTTCACATCATTGGTAAAGACCAGCAGACATCTGATCTCCCGTACCTTCGCCACCAGAAGGGAAAGCCCTATAAGTCCTACGGCAAAGAGTTCGCAAGCATCGACTCCCGAACCCGAGGACTTGGCGGAATACAGACCAGTTGTTCGGAGGAAAGTCTCCTGAAACTTCCCTCTGCCCGTCATCGCGATCATCGGGAGATTTGCAGCCACGAATGCGGCCACATGATCTTCGGGCACGGCCTGTCGCCCGACGTTCGGAAGATGGTGGAGCAACAGTACGCCGAGTCCAAAAAGAAGGAGCGATGGAAAACGGCCTACGCGGCTACCAATGCCAACGAATTCTTCGCAGAACTGACGATGTGGTACGTCGGCTCCCGAGGGGATTATGGCAAGATTGATCCCAAGCCCGAGGTTGGCCAGGATTGGCTACGGCAGTACGATCCCGAGGCGTTCGATCTGCTGGACGGCATCTATTCGGGAAGGTTCCAGGTTCAGAGGATAACGTACACTCAACTTGCCCCTCGCCCTGCCAGTGAAGAAGGGATGCTGCGATCCACGTCCTCGTCCCAGCCAACCAAGATTGTGTTCAACAACCGCACATCGCAGGTCTACAAACTCTTCTGGCTGGACACGCATGGGCAGCGCAAACCACACGGCGAAATCCAGCCAGGCAAAAAGCGTTGGCAAGGGACGTTTGCCACGCATGCTTGGGTGGTGATCAAGCCTGACGGGGACGTGTTCGGCATCTACGTGGCCGAGGAACAGCCAGGGAAAGTCGAGATCAAGTAGAGGCGGGAATTCTACGCGGCCGACCGCTGCCGCGAATCTTCCGGCCGATCCTCCGCAGCGATTGGCCGTCTGTGCCAAAAAACTCGATCTCCCCGCCGTCGTGCTTCAGAATAGCGCGGAAGTCGCCGCAGCGAAGACAGTGGCCGACAAAATAGCCGCCCTTCACCGAGCTGAGTTCGGTGAGGGGGTTTGCGTTCCTGGATCGGCTGATGCCTCACAACGAGTCTCGGCAGGTGCCGACGAGGCGCCGCCCGAAGCCAGACGCAGCAATTTGGGTCAGCCAGCCGCCAGGCGAGTCTGGCATCGGTCGCGTGTCGTTCGCGCTTTTCCAATTCCCCAGCGGTATCCGCAGACTGGCTTGTATAGCGACCTCCATGATGATGGCACGTCGCTACAACAAACTAGGGAACCTAGGGGAGCGACACAGGAGTCGCACTATTTCAGAATGAAATCCGTATCATTCAGCCCCGTTTGCTGTCCTGAGAACTCCGTCCATCGCATTTCCCTAAACTCAAGGGATACAGGCGGCAACGCCATTCGTTCTAACTTCTTTTTACTTGGGACGATGGGAATCTCGAGATGTTGCTTGATCCTGGAACGCAGTTCATCTGGGTCAAAAGGCTTAACGATGTAGTCATCGGCCCCCGCCTCATAGGCCCGGGCCTTGTCTTCGCGGGT
This sequence comes from uncultured Planctomycetales bacterium, assembly GCA_937889015.1. Taxonomy (GTDB): domain Bacteria; phylum Planctomycetota; class Planctomycetia; order Pirellulales; family Thermoguttaceae; genus CALARR01. The sequence goes on from CALARR010000430.1 coordinate 84,280, forward strand.
CGCCTCCGCCGAGACGATGATCACTGGAACTCTCTGTCCGAATCGGTTGGAACGGAGAAGACGACAGACCTTGGGGCCTTCAATGCCCGGCATCATAATGTCGAGCGTCAGCAAGTCGGGAAGAAAGACGGGGAAGATCTCGAGCGCTTGCTCACCGGTGGTGGCTTCCGCCAGGCAGTAATCTCTCTGCAACAGCCGCCTCAGAAGTCGACGAGCCACCTCGTCATCGTCAACGATCAGGACCTTCTTGGAATTGCTTGACATGACTAACCTCTCGTCAGATATCTAGCATCGAGCTCTGGACTTGGGATCTGCGGAGGTGCAGGTGTGGTTCGGTAATCGTGCGGAGGTCTAGCCGCCAATGTGGCTTGCCCTCTGCGTCCGCGTCGCCGCGTGGCACCGGAAGATCTTGCAGGGACATGGTCCGCTCAAAATGAAGACACTTGTCGATTGCCCGGATCTCATCGAGCAGCCGGCGGACTCCGCCACGCTTTCGTGCGGACTCTTCAAGTTGTGCCGCCAGGTCGTCAACCAGTGGTCGGAACTCAGTCTGCGCCTGCTGCGGCAAGAGGCCTATTTGCGACCGCAATGCACCAAGCCGCGCCCGTAACCACTCCACACGTTGTTGTTTGTGATATCGCGCCATAAGAATTCCTTGCCACCTTATTGCCTTCGCAACGCGCGGCAGGGGCCTCGGACTGCGGTGGCAATAAAAAAAGGCACAACTGCGATCGCCCCCTGGCAATGGGGCCGACCACAATTGTGCCTTCAGCCAGCAGATCTTAATGCTGCCCACTAAGGCGCCCGCGTCATGAGCGTGGGCTCGTTCCTCGCCGGCTATCTGCCGTCCGGAACTCGTTGTGAAATTCTAGCACACGATCCGTGGCAACGCGGCATCATTCCAGTGTTCCCAGCAGGACCTGCAGTTTCGTTCGTAACTCGGCTAGTTCCTTAGACTTGAAGGTCTCTTTCGTCTTCTTGAGCACGGTGATAGTCTCGGTGATTGCCTGCCGGCAGACTGGCTGCTGAGGGCAGTCGAGCAGTCTGCACAGGTCAACCGCCCCCCCGTCGACGCCCGACCGGGAGTGAAGCTCCAACAATTCAGACAAGCAGGCAGCCAAGGTCCGAATGGTGCCGATCGAGACCAGTTCGTCCTTCCCGCCCGCCGGCAGAATGGGTGTCGACTGCGCACTGGTCAGGTCGACTAGGCAGCTCTGCAAACGTCCGCGAATCGCCGTCACAGTTCGCCGGTTCCTGGAGTGACCAATGGCCGGCCGAATATGCTTTAGCAACTGCTCCGTCTTTAAGGGTTTGGTCAAGTAGGCTGTAACAGATAGTTCGACGGAGCGGATCGCCGTGTCTGTAGCAGGGTAGCCGGTCACCAAGATTACAGGCATCTGGCTGTCAAGCTCTCGTGCCGCCTGCACCAACCGCAGATCCGGGTTGGCCGGCATGCGGATGTCGGCGATCAGGAGATCGAAGCTGCCGTTCTGAAGAACCTTCACACCCTCGTCGGCATCGCTGGCACTGTGGCAGTCGAATCCTTCGCGGCGTAACAACCGGCAGGTCGACTCCCGGAAGGTTTCATCGTCGTCAACGAGCACAATCGATCCAAACCGCTGCATCTTTGCCGCTCCAACTCATTTGTCCCGCGATTCCAGACCACGAGGGAGATACACGTGAAAAACCGTTCCCTGTCCCGGCGTGCTATCGAACTCGATTCGCCCACCGACCGATTCGACAATACCCTTGACCACGCACAACCCAACCCCCAACCCCCCGTGGACACTATTATCGGCTTTTGCACTGAAGAAAGGCTCGAAAATCTTCGTAGACAACTCCGCAGTGATGCCGACCCCGTGGTCGCGGATCGTCAACTCAACAGAGTCCTCGCCACTTAGCTGGGCGGCGATCGCCACGACACCCCCTGGTGCAGATGCCTCAATGGCATTCGTTACCAGGTTGTATAAGGTTTGCTGAAGACCTCCCTCGGGCATCCGAACGACCAATCCAGGCAGCACATCGCGTGCATCGAACTGGACACCATGTTCTCGACGCAGCGGTTCGAGCATTGCAAGCACGTCGCGCACGGTGTTGGCCACCCTGATGTCGTCGACTCTTTCGGCTCGCGGAGAATACAGCGTGTACATCTGCTTCACGATGCTGGCAATACGATCGATTTCCCTATCGATCCGCTCCACCATGTCGTAGTCGGGATGGTTCTTGGGCACCGCATCGCGGATGAGCTGAAAGGCGTTTTGGATGCCGGCCAACGGGTTGTTGATTTCGTGGGCCACGCGTGCAGCCATGCGTCCGGTGGCCGCCATCTTTTCCGCCTCCACCTGCCGCTGCTCGCTTTCACGTAGCGACTCTTCCGTGAGTTTCTTGTCGGTCACATCGTGGATCATGAGTATCGCATGCCGAGCCCCGTCGCAGTCCCAGATGACGGAACCAGAAGCCTGCACGTAGCAACACCCCCCGTCCGCACGAATAAGTTCCAGTTCCTCGTCGCGCATACTGTCGCCGCGCAGCATTCGTGTCGCGCAGACGCTCAGCGTCTTCGATTGATCTGTTTCGGCAGACATAAACAGCCCCCAACCCTGGCGATTGATTTCGTCCATACTGTAGCCCGTGATCTGTTTCATGCGATTGTTCCAGACCGTGAACCTGTTGTGGGGGTACTCAGGAACCTCGTGCCAAACACATATGCCTTCGGCCATGCACTGCATGGTCGTCCGCATCAAATCGGACTCGGCACGCATTGCCTTTTCAGCGATCTTGCGGTCGGTGATGTCGACGTTGATGCCCAGAATGCCGTAGCTTTGCTTGGCATCCTGAACGGGGGCGACTACGACGTAGAAATCACGTGCTTGGCCGCGGATGTTGTACGTCGCTTCCTTTTCCACGCGTTCGCCAGCCAAAGCGCGTCGGTTGTTGTCAAGCCAACATGAAAGATCTTCCTGATTGGGACAGACTTCGTCGAGAGTTCTGCCGATCGCGTCTCCGTAGTCCCGTCTGGAGGCCTCGTTCTGTAGCATGTAGCGGCCATTCTTGTCGACCGCAAAGAAACAGAAGGGCAGACATTCAATCGCGGCTTGTAGCATTGCAGCCGCGTAGTCCCGCTCGGACTCCACGCGTTTGCGCTCGGTAATGTCACTGGCGGCACCGAACCATTCTTCGATATTCCCATTGGCATCCAACAACGGGATGGCTCGCGCGAATACCCAACCCACGCTACCGTCAACACGCTGGACGCGGTGTTCTAACGTGAAAACACCTCTCGATTGAACGGCTTGGTTAATGGCCGCCATCACCCGCGGCTGATCCTCCGGGAATATGTACTGTTGAAGCCAGGTGTTGTTTGGCGATTCTGTGTCAGGAAGAAAATTCCTTCCGCGGAGACGCAGCATCTCGCTCCAGTCCGGGTTCATGCGATAAATCACCTCCGAACTGGCCGTCACCAGCGTGCGGTATCGCCTCTCGCTCTCCGCCAGTTGCGACGTGCGCTCGCGCACGCGATGTTCCAAATCCACATTCAGCCGTTCCAAGGCGTCCTGGGCCTGCTTGCGATCGGTGATGTCACTGAGGAACCCCATGCACTGGGCACGTCCATCCATGAAGATCTGGGTCGCTGAGATATGGGCGATGAACGTCGAACCGTCCTTCCGGCGGCACACGACGTCTCTCCCGAGCCACTCTTCTGAAGCCAGTTGTTCGAAGTCCTTCAGCACCAAATGCGTCTCTTCCGGCGGATGAATGTGCGTCACGTGCATTTGAATCAGTTCGTCTTTTGAATACCCAAACAAATTACAGATGGCAGGATTGACGTAGCTGATACCCCTGGTCACAGGATCCACCACCAATATGCCTTCCGGCGCGGCCTGAAAGAGTATATGGTACTTCTGTTCCGACTCTTGCAGGGCTGCCTCCGCGCGATTGCGATCGGTAATGTCGCGCACGTGCACTAGAAAGGCGACAGCGCGTTCTGACGCCTCATGGCCAAGACATGTGATCAGCATGTCAAGATGGCGGATCCCTGATCGCGTTGTTTCATACAGATTGGTCGCCTTCACTTTGTCAAAATCCAAGGGAATCTCCTGACGCACATTCTCGCCCCGGAGCAGCATCTTCTTGTGTTCGTCGGACAGGCTGATGCCTCCAAACATGTGGAAGCCCTTGACGACCGAAATGTCACGCAGGCCGAAAATATCCAGGCATGATCGGTTCGCGTCGATCAGAAAGCCCGCATGGTCGAAAAGGGCGATTCCAAACGGCGAGTTCTCGTAGATGTTCCTGAAATTTGCCTCGCTTTGGCGTAGCGACCTTTCGAACGCGCGCTCGGTGGATTGGTCGTGGAACACGAGGACTGCACCGGTGACCTCACCCCTTTCGTCGCGGATCGGTGCGCCGCTGTCGCTGATGGGGCGCTCGGTGCCGTCGCGGGCGAGAAGTAGAGTGTGATTGGCCAGGCCGACCACCGCCACTTCACGCATCACCCGATGCACCGGGTTGTCGACCGGCTGGCGAGAGTCCTCGTTGACGATGCGAAACACGTCCTCCAATGGCTTGCCATGTGCTTCCTCAGCGGACCAACCAGTGAGCGTCTCGGCCATCCGGTTCAGTAGCTTCACCCGGCCTTCCGCGTCGGTGACGATCACGCCGTCGCCTATGCTCCTCAGGGTGATGCCGTGTTGTTGTTCGCTCCGGCGCCGCTCCGTCTCCGCGTGGTACATTGCCCAATAGTGAACCTTCGCGTTGCGATGCCACACTACCAGGACGACGGCCACTGGCGCCGCTGCAGCAGCCAGGGTCACCGCTAGGATGAGGAAGGACTGAAATCGCCAGGCGGTGAAGACCTCGGCCGCATCCACCTTGGCGACCAGGAACCAGGGAGAATCCGGAATAGCGATTATGGCCGAGAGCACCTCGACCCCACGATAGTCTCGCCCCTTGACGACGCCGTCTCGACCTAGCGCTGCCATAACCGAGGGCGCATCCTCCCGGTCCAAGGGTATACGCAACTTGAGTGCGGTATCTGGCTGGTGGCGCAGGTCGTTCAGCAGCAGTGCCACACCTTCATCCCGCCGGATAAGCTGCGTTTCGGCAGTGAGACTAGGAATGGGCCAGTAATCGACCAACGGGTAGAGAGACTTGCGGGCCTCGCACTGGAAGATGACCGCGCCAATCGCCTTGGACGATTCGCCATCCTGGATGAATAGCGGGGCAACTACTTCCATGTAAGGCCCGAGGTCGCCCCGGCCGGGGTGCAGCTTGGAAATCGCGGGCTTACGGTCGCGCAGTGCAGCGGCCAGGAAGGGGCCCTCTTCCTCGGGAGGCGGCCCAGGCCGTCCGCTCAAGCTCAAACGCATCCTGCCTTCCGCATCCAATAGGAGAATGTCGTAGTATCCTCTATGCTGCTTGAGTGGCCGGAGCGCAGCGAAAATCCTATCGGCATTCTCATCATTGGGGTTTGCCGTCCACAGTGATACGCCTTCTCGGAAAAAGGGCGATTCCACAAGCATGGAAGCATCCGCCAGGCGATTGGTTCGCCACTCGGCGAGCTGGCTCGACTTCAACTGGACGATGGCCTGAAGCTGCTTTTCCGCGTCTTGGCGCATGCGTCGTTCCTGGGCACGATAGAACCAGGCGCCGCCAGCCAACGGCGAAAGTACCGCGACGGCCAAGGCTACCGACAACCGAAGTGAGGACGAATTCATTGTGTATGTGTCTCCGTCAGTAGGCAGCAGCACCGTGCGACCATTTTCGGCTTGCAATCCTCGCAGTTTCTCGATGTGTCGGCAAAGGTATCGCCAAACAACGGCACACTCCATCGCCCTGCCATCTCTTAGTAGAGATACCTCGGTATGGGCTCATTCTAGCTGCTCCAATGTTCCGTCGCACAGGTACCGGGTCGCGAGGGCACGCCGCAGTGGCCCGGCCGCGATCCTCGGAGTCTTCTCGGGCGAGCTTGCGTCAGTCACCTACTCGGCGAGGGAGTGATGATGCTACCGGAAGGTATCCGCGTTTTGGTAGTCGACAATTCAACGGTGATCTGTTCGATGATTGCCGAAGTCAAGGCTGCGATTTGGGAGGGCTTGCCGCGGGAGATCCGCTCGGCAACGGGCGTCGACGCGCGGCGATTCGGCCCTCGCCCGCCCATACCGCCAATCGCGGCGGTCCAACAGATGCCACCGAACTCCACCGGGCACCAGGCTTGGCAGCCCGATTCGCTTAGGGAACAATCGACCGCTGCTGGCGGACGAGCTAAGCCCAACAGTCACCGCGAACCATCCAAGCGGAACCCACAGCAACAGGCTCAAGCGACAGGATGTTTTCTCCGATTGGTACAAAATGTGCGGGCCTATACATTGGTAGCAGACGAGCCCGCAAACCGGCTCTCCAGCAGCCGGCCTTAGCGAGCAGGACATGCGGCCTGCTAGTTGAAGGCACACCCGAAGTCGCCTATGTCGAGTAAAGGGCACTTCGGGTGTGCCTTTTTTGTTGACCTCAACTACCGGAATGACGGAGAGCAGTGACTCGCGGGACACTCTCCTCGTGCCAGCCAAGACCGAGGTGGTTCCTCGCCCCTGCCTTGCGCGGGCAAGTGTCCGATTGCAGTAATCAGGCAGTCAGTCGCCCCAAACCTTTCAAGGTCCTGGTCATGGGCAATGTAGGCGCTAGACAGTTACGAGAAAATGCATATCGTCTGGAAGACTTTGGCTGTGCTCCAATAGAATCGGAACCTGGCTGCTTCCGAATGCTGCCAGGACGCCCGCGTCCCAGACTTCCTAAGGGGGATGACCACGCCGAAGCCAATCTAGGCTACGCGACCCGCAACGTGGCACGACGGCGTGCGGAACAGCCAAAGCCGCTTGACTGGAGGTTCGATCCAAGCACGCCAACCTGCGACTTTTTTGAGGGGCACAACCTGGATAACGTCCTGGACTTTCAAGACGCTGTGGCCAACTTCATCTTCGCGATGGAACGCGGCGAGTTCCTCGCTTGGGAAGCTGTAGTCACACAAGAGCAAGGTTTACCGCTCACTCAACAGCAGCGAGCAGCCCTGGAGCACTTGATCAATCTTAGTGACTGCCACGACAATAGCCGAGTTCGCTACATCAACGGCATGCCACGGACCGACGAACCGTGGTACGCGATTCTGAACAAAATGGTCCCACGGTTGCTCGTCGAGCCATTCCGGACATTCGAGGTCCACCCGAGAGAGCACTTCGAGGCATGGCGACACCTCTCTACCTGCCTGGCCGAGTGTGCTGGCGGCTTGTCATTTCCCGTGGGCGCGACATCCCCTCTTGAGGTCATACCCCTCCGACTGCGCCATAAACTTTGGCTACAGGATTGCTTCGAGTTTCTTTCCGGTCTAGGCCATGAAAGCGATCTGACGCTGCAGACGGAATCAGAACACTACCGTATCGATGACTTCGTCGAAGGCCTTCGGGAGCATAGTGACACCATCCGCTACTTTGATTTGACTATTGAGTCGTTGCTCGCGCGCCTAATTCTGCCCCTGACCGACAGGTCCCTTTTCATCCAGGCGATGCAGCAGAGGTTGGGCATGACATTGCCCAGAGAGCGTCTTGCTGATTACCTGTAGCAATGCCATGTTTCGGGCTGTCACGAGAGGATTTTCTTCATGAATCAGTCTGAACTCTGCCAGGCCGTGGCTCGTGCTACGGGGGGCCTCTCGGGGTGATCATCTGCCGAGGCTTCGTTCAACTGACGGCAACCCCTTTCGAACGTGAGCCGTGTCGATCGGCGCGTAGTCGACGCCAGACATGCAGGCTCTGCCTGTCGTTGGGTGTCAAAATGGAGAATCGACAATCACTGATACGGCACCCTGAACGATTATGATATGCGGCCGTCCGGAACGCCCCCCCCTTGAAAGCGGCACCATCACGCATGCGGGACTTCCGCGGGGCGCTCGCGCTGATAGACGGGCCTCGGCACTATCCTCTTTCCCCAATGCGGAGCGTCAGCGCAAGTGTCCCGAGGCGCATGGCTTCGTCCACGGTTGCTGGGTGTCCGCCGCCGTACGTCTGCCTGCTTGAGAGAATTCCGTGGCAATTACGCGGACTTCCTCCCAAAGCCGCTGGTTCTTCCGCCGGAGCGGCTTGTAGCGGAATCTGGGAAGACCGGAGCGAGTCTTCCGAACGCGCAAGAAAATCTTGGCAAGTCTGCTGGACGCACAACAACGGTGGGCTATGTTTGCGTACATGAGTTCCGTCGCGCCGCATCGGCGCGAGAGGAACAGGCCCGCACAAGCAATAGCGGGCCGCCTTGGTTGGCAGGACTTAGGGCCTGCCGGTTGAAGGCACCAACGAGGTCGCGCTCTTCCGAACGAAGAAGCGGCTTGGTTGGTGCCTTTTTTCGTTGTTTCGACAGACTCCGCGATTGCATGAACGAGTTCCTTCGTACCGCACTGGCGCGAGAGGAACGGACCCGCACGAAGAACTGCGGGTCGCCTTAGTTGGCAGGACAAGGGCCTGCCGGTTGAAGGCACCAACAAAGCCGCGCTCTTCCGAGCGAAGAAGTGGCTTGGTTGGTGCCTTTCTTTTTTTTGCCCAGATTGACTCCGTACGCAAACACGCCAAACCAATCCCACCAACGCGGCCCCAAACGCAGCAGACCACAGACGCAGCCACACGAGGCGCAGTAATCGCCGGTTCTCCTTAGTTCAGGTTCTGCCAGGAAACACCCCGAACATGGCCTTCACTTTCTTCTTTCGCGACGCGCAGACGCTAGAGTTGGCGATCGACGACGCCTTGCCCGCGATGCGCGGCCGTGCCTTCATTCATGTGTGGGACGCTGGATGCGCCCACGGGCCGGAACCCTACACCCTGGCCATCCTGCTGCGAGAGCGGATGGCCGACTGCGTCTTCAACAACCTCCAGATCCATGCCACCGACATTGATTCGAGCTTCGCCCCGACCGTTACGGGGGGCGTGTTTGGTGAGCAGGAGGTCAGGCGAGTGCCGCCTCAGATTCTCAAGAGGTACTTTCGCCCAACCGCCAACCCCGGCTTCGTCGAGGTCGTGCCCGAACTGCGCGCAAGGGTGACTTTCTCGCACCACGACATGCTCTCACTGCGGCCTATTCGTGAGGGTTTGAGCCTGATTGTCTGTAAGAACGTGCTTTTGCATTTCGAGGAAGCGCAGCGCATTGAGGTGCTGCGGATGTTCCACAGGGCTCTTCAGCCCGACGGCATCGTAGTGATGGAACACACGCAGAAGTTGCCTGATGTGCTGGCATCTTCCTTCCAGCAAATCGCTCCCTACGCCCAGGTCTACCGGAGGGTGGAACCGGCGTTTGTGGAGCATCAGGTTGAGAAAGACCTCCCTGACCGCCACGGCATTCGGCGTGTGGAGGTCATCAGAGACGAATCGAAGTGTCACTGTCTCGATTCTCGACTTGTTCGCCAGTAACGCTAGCGAAAACTTCCGTTTCACACACAAAAGGAGAGCGATCGATGAGTTGGCTGAACAACATGAACACCGGTAAGAAAATCCTACTGTTGGCAGGTATCATGACGGCAGCTATCGCCGTCGTGGGGTACCTAGGTATCCGCTCCGTGAACACGTTGAGCATCTCGGCGGCCTCCCTTTACAACGAGGGAACATTGGGAATCTCCCATCTGAAAGAGGCCAATATCAACTTGATCTACCTGGGACGCGAAATACGTCATATGATCCTGGAGACCGGCCAGGCAGAGTTGCAGGCTAGCGACCGCAACATCGACGTCTTTGCCAAGCAGCTCCGCGAGCGATTGGCAAAGTGCAAAGAGGCCAAGGCGAGTGACGCGAAACTGATCGCAGACATGGAGTCCCTGGAAAAGGATCTCGACCAATACCTCGCAGGCATCAAGGAGGTCGGGAAACTGGCCCTGGCAAACCAGAACAAGGAGGCGTTTGAGCTCATGAAGACCAAGGTAGTGGCGGCTGGGAAGAAAGCCGACGACGCCATGACCGCTGTCGCGGAAGCCTGCGAGAGAGCAGGCCAGAAAGCGAGCGAGGATGCTGCTCAAACGGCTTCCAGCACTCGCAATGCACTGATCGGCATCAGCGTGGCAGTCGCTCTGGCGGGCCTGGCGTTTGGCTGGTTCATCGGGCGGTTGATCAGCAAGGTACTCACCGCGTTGATCGGCGACTCCAAGCGGCTCACTGAGGCGATCGTCGAGGGCAAGCTCCAGACACGAGGAAACCCGGAATTGGTTCCTCTTGAGTTCCGGCCGATTATCGAGGGAACCAACAAACTGATCGACGCTTTCGTCGCCCCAATCAACTTGACTGCCGAGTACGTGGACCGGATTTCGAAAGGCGACATTCCGCCGAAGATCACCGACATCTACCATGGGGATTTCAACGAGATCAAGAACAACCTCAATCAGAGCATCGAGGCTCTCACCGCGTTGACTCATACGGGCGACATCGGTCAGGCACTCGATCGCATGGGAAGAAAGGACTTTTCGCAGGCCGTGGAGACGGAGTTCCCAGGCGTATACGGTGAGCTACGCGACAACGTGAACTTGGTGGTCCAAGCACTCCGCGCCGCCATCGAGCAAATCAATGAGAGCGCGGCGCAGTTTGCTGAGGGCTCGCGAGTTATCGCCGAGAGCTCGCAGACGCTTGCGGCGGGCTCGCAGGAACAAAGCTCCAGCGTGCAGCAGGTCACTGCATCGATCGAGGAACTCAGCCGCTCGGTTCAGGAAGTGAAAGACAACGCTCATGAGGCCGAGAGGGTCTCCAAGGAAACCACCATGTTGGCCGAGCAAGGCGGGCAGGCCGTGCGTAAGTCGGCGGAAGCGATGGAGCAGATCAAGACCAGCTCCGACCAGATTGCCGAAATCATCCAGGTGATCTCCGAGATTGCCAGTCAAACCAACCTACTGGCCCTGAATGCGGCGATCGAGGCGGCCAGAGCCGGTGAGCACGGCATGGGCTTTGCAGTAGTCGCCGACGAGGTTCGCAAGCTAGCCGAGCGATCTAACCAAGCGGCCGGCGAGATCACCAAGCTGATCAAGGAATCCGGAGGCCGGGTCCTGGAAGGGGCCAAGCTAAGCCAGGAGACCGAGGACGCGCTGAAGAAGATCGTGACGGGCGTGCAGGCCACAGCCGGCAAAATCGGCGAGATCGCCGCAGCCACGGCGCAGCAGGCCAGCAGCACCGAGGAGGTCTCCAACGCGGTCCAGGGTATCTCTCAGGTGACCGAGCAGACGGCTGCCGGCAGCGAAGAAATGGCATCCTCCAGCGAGGAGTTGGGCGCCCAGGCCCAAGCCCTGCGCCACTTGGTAGACAAGTTCAACACCGGCAACGGCCAGACAGGCTCGGCCAAGACGGCGAAAGCCGAGATGCCTCACGCGACGTCGGCAGCTTCCACGGCCCCGGTTACCCAGTCAATGGCCTACAAGGGCAACGCCCTTTCGAGCCAAGACCGGACGGCAAAGGCCGTCGCCGTCTAAGGCTCCACGGAAGGCAAGGGCGACCCCGGCTCGCCGCCGGGGTCGCCCTTGCCAATACTCGCGTCTTGTACAAGGAGACAGCTATGCCCAAAACACGAAAACGGATGACCAGCGAGGAATTCTATCGACAGTTGAACGAGCTTCGCGCGAAGATCAACTCGGTTCCCGAAGAACATCGCGCGGTGCTCAGGGCTGGGGCCAATAAGGCTCAGGAACAACATGAACACATGCGGCGTACCTCTGCCTGGATCGACAACATGGTCGCCGATCTAGGCCTGCTCGTGGAGCACACCAAGTTTCACTTGGCCGCCTGTCGACGTGAGCTTCGCGAGCTAGACCCTGCGGGCAGGTTCCAACTCTAGGCCACCCAGAACATGTCATCTCACAGTATTCGGAGTGAGTCTATGTCAGCAGCTACGTATGAACCAGAGGTTCAAGAACGCGACGCCACCGGACATGCCGGCTCGTTGCAGCTGGTCAGCTTCAAGCTAGGCGGCGAGACTTTCGGGATCGAAATCACGAAGATTCGGGAGATCATCCTGGTCGGAGAAATCACGCACGTCCCCGAAACACCCGCTTACGTCAAGGGGCTGATCAATCTTCGTAGCACGGTAATTCCGGTGATCGACCTGCGGGCCCGCTTTTCGCTGGCCAACAGCGAGTTGACTGCCGACAGCCGGATCATGGTGCTCCACGTGGGCAGCCGCACGATCGGTATTGTGGTGGACTCAGTCAATGAGGTGCTGCGTGTAACCCGGGAGCAGATTTCCCCGGCCCCGCCCACCGTGACCAGTTCGGGAAACGAGTACATGACCGGACTAGTGCGGCTGAAAGAAGACCTGCTGATCCTGTTGGACGTGGATCGGCTCTTCGACGACGAAGAAACCAGGGCCTTGACCAAGACAGCGGGTATCGCAAGGGCGTAGCATCGACCTTGAGGGTGATGAAGCGATCAGGATCTTATTCCGGCAACATCCGAGCCGGCCGAGATGACAAATGCAGTCATGGGCCCTCCTTCGCCAAGACTTGGGGGTGACGGGCGGGATCAGCCGCCGGACTTGTGACGCAAACCGGGGCAGCCGTTCAGGACCGTTCGTGGACAGCGGCCGTTTCGCCGATGAAGGCTTCCCAAGCCGCCTTCAGCTCCCTCCGCAACTGCGAAATCCTTCCGGGCGACAAGCGATGCATCCGGCTCACCCGGCTGGTCGTCTCTCCGGCGGCCAGTTTCACCGCAATCTCGCGATCGCGTGACTTGAGCGTGGCGAGCCAGGCCGGGACGTCAATCCTGCTGGCGGC
>CALARR010000431.1 GCA_937889015.1 uncultured Planctomycetales bacterium
GTTGGCGGGCGAACTGGGCAGCGGCTGGGCCTTGCGGACTTCGAACGTCGCCTCGGCCGGCGCCGCGAGCCGGACAAAGAGCTTGAGGCCATCTTGCTCCAGCACGGCCGTGCGATTGCCGTCGGCCAGGCGGATCGTGGCGGCGGTGTGAACGAACCACCAGAAATCGGCGGCCTTGTCGGCGGTCACTTCGTCCTGCACCACGACCGCACGACGATCCACCAGCGCCAGGCCGCGCTGGACCTGCCGGGCGTGCTTGGCGTACGCGGCGGTCAGGTCGGTGACTGCGATCGTTCGACCCTTCTGGACTTCGAATCGGCCAATCGTCGTGGAGGCTTTGGGTTCCTGGTCGGGCCCCTGGTCGGGGTTGAGCACGATCGTGTTATGCCCCTCGGCGCGAAGCCGGTAATAGGTGAATCGTTCCCGGCCGAAATAGCCGGGCAGGTTGTAGTTGTCGGCTCCAAGGTCCACCACCCAGCGTGTTCCCAGAGTATCGAAGATGAAGGAGCCCAGGTCGAGGTGGCAGTGATTCACTCGGTTGCTGCCGGCCTTCATGGCCACGAACGCCGCCTTGGGGTCGGTCCAGTCGCCGCGCATCGAGACGACCTCGGCGTGGCGGAAGTACTTGTCCAGCGGCAGCCCGACGGCCGTGGGATCCTTGCCCTGGCCGCTGTACCAGACCGGCATGTCGTATGCCTCGATGCGGTTACGAGAGCCCAGCGGCGTAGCGACGTACCAGGCATAGGCCGGCTGGTGGAACCGTTGGGCCAGCCACCAGAGTTTCGTGCTCTGCGGCAACCCGTCCCCGGCGTCGGCATAGTTGAACGACTTGCCGATCGGACTGCTCATGTAAATGGGAAAGGTCCCCGCCTGGTCGAATCCCGGCAGCGAGGCCAGCGAAAAATCGGTGCCCAAGGCCGATTCCAGCCCGGCGATCATCCGCACGTTGTAGCTCGTGGCGTAACTCCAATACCCAGGGCCTTCACCCCAAGCGCCGTCGGGGGCATAGTTGGCCATGGCCAGCGGGACGCTGCGGATCGCACTGGCGAGGATCTCGCCGCAGAGTTCCGGCGACTCGTCGGCCAGGGCCAGGGCCCCGAGCGTCAGGCCGCCGTTGCAGACCTGGTTCCAATTGTAGGCCGATCGCGCCCAGCCGCCGCCCCCGCGATATACCTTCAGTCCCGGCATGAGCCCGTGACGGATGATCGCCTCGCGGAGCGTCGTCCGCTGCTCGGGCGTCCAGGTGTCGTAAAGCCAGTCGTAGGCGATCGCAAACGCGTGGACCATCTCGGCCGTGTCGAGAAAGTGCTTGGGATTGAAATCGGGAAAGGCCGCCACGGTCTCCAGTTCCTTCCACAGCCGGTCCAGGTAGCGGCGCTCCCCATGCAGGCGATAGGCAAAGACCAGGGTATACACCCGATCGATCGTTCGCCGGCTGGTGGCCAGGAGCCGCAAACCGTCGGGCAAGACGTGTTGCGGCAGCGGCGCGGCGAGCAGTTTCTGGGCCTCGGCCTGGATCTGCTTGTCCCAAGCCGTGTAGGCCGGATCGGTCCCGATGCGCTCTCGCAGACCGTCCAGTTTGGCGGCATCCATCAGCAGTCGCGGATGCACGCGACGGAGCCGCGCGAGGATCTCTTCGGGCGACGGGCCCGGCATCTGCATCCAGGGGGTTGCCGAGGCGGCCTTGTCCTTGGATTTCGCCGGCTTGGCCGCCTGCTTGTCAGACTCCTTTTCTTTGGCCAGGCCGACTCCACTCCAGAGCACCATGCAGCCCAGACACGCTGCCAACGACAAACCATACCAGCCACAGCGTTGCATCGATCGATCTCCGCGTCAGGAGTGCATTCAGGGGGAGGGGCATCGGGGGAGGGTCATTTCTTGCGGAACCCCATTATAGCTCCGCGTTTCTGGCGATCACAAGGCGCGCCGCTACGTGGCCGATCAGAGATCTCGGAGCTGTCTGTCACGACGTTCTGCACTTCTCTCCGCGAGTTCTCGCCAGCATCGCTGACAAACGGCTCAGGCGATTGGCAATGCCGCCGCCATCGGTTGCAAGAACGTATGCGCAGCACGGATGATGCGGATTCGGACGGAAGATTGCGGAGAAGCCGTGCACATCAATCGCCAGGATAGGTTCTTAGAGCCGGTCCCAAAACCTGTCGGCAGTCCGGTCCCACTGGGCCGCCCGGCGTGGCTGCGATGGTTTTGGGATAGCCCCTTAATCGTACACGGTCACCGAGCGAAAGATGTCCAGAAGACGCTTGTCGCCGGCCGTGTTCTTCGTGGTTCCGTAGTGCCCAGTGCTGGGACTGGTGCTCATGAACTTCTTGGTTGTGGCGGGCAGCGCATTGTAGAAGGCAAAGACGCTGCTGGGAGTGCAAAGCTCATCGGCAAAGCCCGTGCACACGTAAATGTCGCCCTTGATGCGCGGAGCGAAGTTCACCCCATCGTGGTAAGCGAGTGTGACCGCGAGACGCGGGTCGGCCTCAATGCGGGCGATGCCCGGCTTGCCACGGTAAAGCCCCGCCGCGTCACGCCCCTGCTTGTAGCCGTTGTACTCGCAACCACTGGGCACGCTCACGACCGCGATGGTGACATCAGGATCCAACGCGGCCGCGGCGATCGTCTGAATACCGCCCAGACTGCCGCCGCACACCACGAGTTCCTTCTGGTTCCACTCCGGACGGCTCTTGATGAAGTCCAGCGCACGCATCGCCCGGAGATACATGGCGTGGCCAATCCATGTATCGCGGTCCGTGTCGCCGGCTTTTCCTCCCTCTTCATGCCAGGTCCGCGACATCTTCTTGTATTCCTCTTCGGTCGTGCCGTTGGGCAAGCCGTGCCAACTGACGTACAGGGCCAAGACCCCCTTGGACGCCATTTCCATGGCACTCTTCTTGCTCGCATCTTGCCACACCCTGCTCTGATAGTTGACATAAGCAGGCAGAC
>CALARR010000432.1 GCA_937889015.1 uncultured Planctomycetales bacterium
CGGAAGGCGGAAGGCGGAAGGCGGAAGGCGGAAGGCGGAAGGCGGAAGGCGGAAGGTGGAAGGCGGAAGGCGGAAGGCGGAAGGCGGAAGGCGGAATGCGGAATGCGGAATGCGGAATGCGGAATGCGGAATGCGGCCGGGCGGCCGGCTTATTGATCTTCAGAAAGAAGAACGCAACACGAGGGTGGGGTTTGCACCGCGAAACCGGCTCCCGCTGGTCGCCCTCGTGGCATTATCTATCTGAGCGGCAATCGGGATCGCGCTGCGTATGTTCCGTTTGGTTGTTGATGGCTTGGGTGACCTTGAATCCCACAAGTCCGGCCACGAGGACCGCAAGGTAGAACTGGCCGGTGATGGCCTCCATCCAGGCCAACGTGCGGGCCAAGGGCGTGATGGGCGTTACGTCGCCGTATCCGACCGTGGCCAGGGTAATGAAGCTGTAGTAACTCAGGACGCCGCGGTCCGGCGCAGCCGCGACATCACCGGATCCCGGCGTTGGCAGACGAAAGGAACCGGGCGAAGCCGTCTCCAGGGCAGAGTAGAGAAGGCCCCAGATGATCCCCAAGAGCAGGTAGCCACAGACGACACCGAAGAGCGCATCGCCCGACGCCTGTCGCAGGAGAAGTGCGCGGAGGATTCCGTACAAGGCGAAGGCAAAGAAGCAGGCCGCAAGCAGGTGGGCTCCCACGAGGAGCCACTGGCCTGGCGGACCGCCAATGGCGTGGCCTATCCAAAGGCCACAGAAGGCGATCAGAGCGACCGAGAAGGCCATTCTCCGGTGATCCCTGTCATAGAGCACCAACAGGGCCACGGCAATGATCAGCAGCGAGAAGAAGACGTCGAAAGAGCCTTGTTGATCGACCAGCCCGACGGTGAGCGGTTGGGCCACGGCCAGCAGGAGCGAGGCCGTGAGCACGACCGCGAGTCGCCAACGGTGAGGAATGGTGATGGGCGCTGTCGCGGAGCCGTGTTGCTGGTTCATTCGCAGTTCTCCGGCAAGAAGGTCCCGCTTTCGAAGTTCTCGGATTCAAGTTTGTGCCGTCCACGAGAGTCTCGTGTTGACTGGTAAATCCAGGATAGCAGCGAATATCGATGGTCTCCAGAGACTCAGCGGTGCGGCTAGAGCACCGCCTTGGTCATCAGGCTGAGAACTTCCTCGATCGGCATGACCAACAAGAGCAGCGGCAGGGCCGGCAAGATGGTCACAACCGCCAATTGCAGGATGACGCGGACGCTGAACGGAACCACGCGCATCTCGCGAATGAAGCCGAAACTGTTGCCCAAATCGGCCAGCGACTGGATATCGCCGCTGCCCAACAGAGGCTCGTCCTCCGGCGCTTGGCCTTCAACCCACTTGGCGTGAAACGCCCGGTTGTAGCGCAGCACCAGCAGACTGTACTGGCGCAGCCACGCCTGTCGGGCGCGCACGAGAGCCGGAACGAAGAGCAGCAGCGGCCCCAGGAAGAGCACTTCGGTGACCACCAGGAGCGTGATGAAGTGGATCTTGAAGGCATCGAGTGCGGCGCCGTCAAAGACGATCAGGAATGCCGCGGATGCGCTAAGCACGCTGCTCATGCCAAAGGCCAGGATGCCGAACGCCGTGTGTGCGGTTCCCAGGAACCCCAAGCCTCCCGAGCCGTCCGCATGCGTGGGCACCAAGTCCAGGTCCAGCCGGCTAATGGTGTAGAGAAACCGGAACCAGATGATGAGCCGCCACAGCCAGCGGTACAAGAAGAACTGCACGACGGGCACGGCAACGAGGTAATTCCATAGTCCCACGAGCGAGAGACGAGAGCTTTGATCGGTTACGATCATCACGCTGTGCCAGCTTGTCGTGCTGCCGCCGTACACGGTCTCGGCTGTCAACGTCCAGGCTCCTGTCAAGGCAATGCCCAAGAGGGCAATCTCGGCCCACAGAGACTCGCGCCAGCGGGCCAAACTTCGAATGGCCTGATCGAAGGCGGGATAGTCCTTGGGCCGCACCAATCCGGCACGCAGGAAGTGGAGCCCTGCGGCCGTCACGCGTGGTCCAATGGTCACTTCGGCGACGAAGAGGATGGGGATCGCAATGAAGAAACGGGCGAAGGCGGCGAAGTCCAGGAGCAGGGATTCGCGCGGGGTCGGGCCCAGGGCCACGCCTTCCCAGAAGGACAGGACAAGAAGCGGGAGCCACGTTAGTGCCAGAAAGCCGAGAACGCGCCTTGGAATCGAGGGGGTTTCGCCGCGAATCAGACCGATCCGCTGCATGAGCCGATAGGCGGGCCCGCCCCGTTCGATGTACAGGTCACGTTCGTTGACGAGTTCGGGACACATGGGTTTGTCTCCCCGAGTTGGATTCGTACATTGCGCAGCGCCGCACGCATCCTTTACCCACGCAAAGACCGGGTGCGCCAACGAAACCACGAGGTTTTGCGCCCCGGGTGCAGTGGAAATCGTTGTTTCACGGATAACCGCGTCCTGGTCGAGCGCCGGAGTTGAAAACGAACGTCCTCGCCTCAGGCATCGCCGGCAGAGCTTCCGTTTCGTGGCAACACGAAATGGAGCACGATGTAACCCACAACCGCCGAAATCAGTGACGCTGTGAGAATGCCCAGCTTGGCGTTGGCAATCAGCGATTGGGACGTAAAGGCCAGTTCGCTCACAAAGAGCGACATCGTGAATCCGATCCCCGCCAGGCAGCTCATGCCAAAGAAGTGAGGCCAGGTGACCCCCTCGGGCAGGTCGGCCTTGCCGCTGCGGATTGCGACCCAACTGAAGAGCATGAAGCCGACTGGCTTTCCAACGACAAGCCCCAGAATAATCCCCAGGCCGATCGGGCTGGCAACCGCGTGGAGCGCGCCCTGGTCAAACCGCACTCCAGCATTGGCCAGCGCGAACAACGGCAGAATGAGGAATGCCTGGACCGGGTGCCAGTAATGCTCCAGGCGCAGGCCGGCCGGTTGCATTCGGCGTGCGGCGTCCTCCAGGTTCGCTGCCGCGTCAAGCTGGTCGTGATCCAGCACGATGCTCTCCGTGGTCACCCCGGAGCCGCGCAGCCGTCGAAGACATTCTTCGGCCAAGTCCAACAGGGTGCGAGGTTCCGCCATCGGCTTGACGGGCACCAGCAGGGCCACGAGGATGCCGGCAACCGTGGCGTGGATGCCGGAAGCGAAGACCGAGATCCAGATGGCAATGATCAGGCTGAGCAGGACGAGCAGACGGCGGATACGCAAGACCCGCGTCACAAAGAACAGGACGGCCAGCAGCACCAGCGCGGTCAGCAAGCACCCTATGTGGATGGTCTCCGTATAGAACAGAGCGATGACCAGCACGGCCCCCAGGTCGTCGGCGATGGCCGCCGCGGTCAGGAAGACTTTCAGTCCCAAGGGCACGCGTTTGCCCAGCACAGCCAGCATTCCCAGGGAGAAGGCGATATCGGTGGCCATCGGCACGCCCCAGCCTCGCGAACCTTCGCCGCCGGCGTTCAGAATCGCATAAATTACTGCAGGGACGACCATCCCGCCGAATGCCGCCGTGACCGGCAGAATCGCCTTCTTCATCGAGGACAGCCGGCCGATCAGCAGCTCGCGCTTGATCTCCAGCCCCACGACGAAGAAGAAGATGACCATCAGCCCGTCGTTGATCCAGTAGTGGACGCTGAGGGCATAGGTTGACCCGGCCCAGGAGATGCCGACCTTGGTGTGCAGGATGTGGGAATACACTTCCGACCAGGGCGAGTTGGCCCATACCAGGGCGGCCAGCGTGCAGGCCAAGAGGATGATGCTGCCGGAGACCTCGGAGTGCAGAAACCGTTCAAACAGCCCCGGCCGGGGTTCGGCGGGGTGCGATGGCTGGTTCATGGGCGAGCCTCCTCATTGAGGGCATCGGGTGGCAGTTGATCTTGTGAACTCCGCCTGCTGCTGGCCGGGGGCCGACCAACGGGAGGTCAGGAGAGACCGGGTTCGGATGTTTGCAGGGCTTCTCTGAGGGTCGATCGTGAGACCATCGTCACGTCCAGCGCTACGTCTTGGTGGTCGCTGTGGGCTGTGTCGGAGAGACGCGATACAACAACGCGTACAGCGTCGGCACCATGACCATCGTGAGCAGCGTGCCGACGATCAGGCCGAAGAAAATTGTGATCGCCAGGGCCACCCAGAACACGTCTTGCAGCATGGGCAGCACGCCCAGCACCGTGGTCCCGGCGGCATTGACTACGGGATTCAAGCGAGATACGGCCGCCTCGACGACGGCGTGGTAGGAATCGAGCCCCCGGGCGAGGTTGGCGTTCACTTCGTCCAGGAGTACGACGGCGTTCTTGATCATCATGCCCGAAAGGCTCATGGCGCCCAAGAGGGCGATGAAGCCGAAGGGCGTACCGGTCATGAGCAGTCCGGAGGTGATGCCGATCATGACAAAGGGGATCACCCCAACACAGATGAGCATGGGCCGGAACCCGTTGAAGAGGGCGACGAGGATGAAGAGCATGACCACCACGGCCGGCGCGATTCCGGGGGCCAGGGCTTCCTGGGACTGTTTGGCGCTCCAGTATTCGCCGTCCCAATCGAGCCGATAGCCGGGCGGGAGTTGGATTGCTTGGAACTGGGCGAGCACGGCGTTACGGAGCGTGGGCGCCGTGACCCCGTTGGGCGAGCATTGCACGGTGATCGCGCGCCGCCGGTCCCAGCGCCAGATGAGCGGGTCTTCCCAGGGGGCGGAAATTCCATCCACCACCTGGGATATGGGCACCGAATGGCTGGAGAGCTTGGGCGTGATCAGGAAATCTTCCAAGGAAGTGGCCGCACGCTGCCGTTCCGACTCGATGTGCCGGGCCACAATCGGGATCAGGTCGTCCTCCTGCCGATACTGGCCGACCGCCACCCCGTCGGAGGCGCGGCGCGTGGTGCGGGCCAGATCGTCGCGCGACACGCGGGCCCAGCGGCCGCGCTCCTGGTCGTAGAGGGGCGCGAGGATCTGGACCTGCTCCTGCCAGTTGTGGCGGACTTCCTTGGCGTACGGGCAGTCGCGGAGGATCTTTGCGCCTTGTTCCGCCAGGCGGCGCAGCGTGGCGGGGTCGGCATTGGCTGGACCGCTGAAGCGGGCCTCGATCTTCCAGTCGTCGAAGGCCCCCACGGCGTACTTCCGGACACGGACCATGGCTTCGGGGACGTTTTGGCGGACCCACGCATCCGCGTCGGCTACGAGTTGATCCACGCCCGAGAGGGTCTTGGTATTGACGATCAATTGCGCATAGGACGTGTAAGGGTCCTCTGCGCTGACCGGCAGATAGAACCGCGGTGGTCCTTTGCCGATGAAGGTGCTAGTGGAGGCGACCGCCGGGTGGCTCTGCAGGTACTCTTCGATCTTTTGCACATCGCCGCTGGTTTGCTGGATGCGCGTGCCCTGCGCGCCCCAGTAGTCGATCATGACTTGCAGGCGGCTGGAGTCGGGGAAATACAACTGGGGCACGAATCGGAAGCCCACTACCGAGACGACCAGTAGCGCCGTCATGCTTCCCAAGAAGACCACGCGGTAACGGATGGCCAGGGACAACAGGCCTCCGAACCGCTGATAGAAGGGAGTGGCGTAGGGAGAGGCCAGGGCCTGTCCGGGTTTGGGGGCCGGCAGCATGGCGATGCACAAGAGCGGCGCGATCGTCTGACAGAAGACCCAGCTTAGCAGGAGCGAGATGGCCACCACGGTGAACAGGCTGCCGGCGTATTCGCCCGTGTCGTAGGAAGACGCGAAGATGGGGTAAAAGGCCATGCAGGCGACGACCGTCGCTCCCAGGAGGGGCCAAGCCGGGCCGCTGGCCGCCTCGATGGCCGCCTGCTTGCGGTCCATGCCCTGGGCAATGCGGACCATAATGCCGTCGGTCACGACGATCGCATTGTCGACCATCATTCCCATGGCGATGATCAGTGCGCCCAGCGAGACGCGATGGAGGTCGATTCCCATGATCGCCATGACGATGAAGGCGCCCAGAATCGGGAACACCAGGCCGCTGATGCCGATGATCACCCCGGCGCGCATTCCCATGGTCAGCGCCAGCAAGGCCAGCACGATGACCACGGCTTCCAGGAGGCTGATCATGAAGGCGCGGATCGACTCGCTGACCTGGTCGGACTGCCAGGAGATGCGTTCCACGCCGATTCCCAGGGGCAGGCC
>CALARR010000433.1 GCA_937889015.1 uncultured Planctomycetales bacterium
ACCACCGAGATCTACACTCTTTCCCTACACGACGCTCTTCCGATCTCAATCCGGGGCAGATGGTGAAGGATGGTTTCGCCTACAACGCAAGGCGCAGTCTCGGCGGCGCTGGCATGGCCTTCATGCGCGAGCATGGTGTGCTCATCGACGTGTTCAAGGACACGAACGAGGGCTCGCACCGGACGGCGAAGGGCAACAAGCAGACGCATCGCACCAAGAAAGGCCCTGGTTTCGGCCCGAAGGGGATCATGCGTTATGTGGTGCCCATCACCGCCTTCCTGAAGCTGCGCGACATCGGCGCCGACGTGCTGCCCCCTTACAAGGAGCATTTCGTTGGTGTGGACATGCGTGAAGACCAATACCTCGCGTATCGGAATCTCTCGGAAACCCTCCGCGAGATCCTCGGCAAGGCGCTGGCCTGTGGCGATACGAGCCTGCTCGGTGTGGTCCTGAACGTGCTGCTGGCCTGGCCGGACTGTGCGTTCCGCGACGAACTGGTGAAGCATCCACGCACACGGGCGCAGCTGGCCTACGTGCCGGCTGTGCTCAGGCCTGGCGAGATGGGTCCGAAGGAAGAAAAGCTCCTGGAGATCTGCCGAGCCGAAAAGGCGCGTGGTCGCCGTGTCCTGGTCTATTCGGTGTACTCGGGGACGCGCGACACCACCGCTCGCCTCAAGGCCCAGCTGGACGGGGCCGGCTTCAAGGTTGCCGTGCTGCGCGCCAGCGTGGACGCGAGCAAGCGGGAAGACTGGCTGTTCGACCAGGTGGACAAGGGGGTGGACATCATCATCACCAACCCCGAGTTGGTCAAAACCGGCCTCGACATGCTGGAGTTCCCGACCATCGTGTTCATGCAGTCCGGCTACAACGTCTACACCTTGCAGCAGGCCGCCCGGCGCAGTTGGCGGATCGGCCAGAAGGCGGACGTGGACGTGTACTTCCTGGGTTACTCGGGTTCCGCGCAGATGGCTTGCCTGGAACTGATGGCCAAGAAGATCGCGGTGGCGCAATCCACCAGCGGTGACATGCCCGAGAGCGGGCTCGACGTCCTCAACCAGGGCGGAGAGTCCATCGAAGTCGCCCTGGCCAGGCAACTGGTCGGGTAGGATGCCGATGCACTTCCTTAGAACTTTGAGACCTCCTTCGGGAGGTTTTTTTTCGTCCTCGCATCTCGATTCGCACGTGTATTTTGGTAGGATTCCTGGAACTGATAAAAACAGAAGGGACAAGCCGACGGAATCCCTGTGGCAACTGGGTGCCACTCGCCGCCGGCAGAATTAACCGTGACAGAAACGACCGAAACCTCCCTATCCATGCAGATAGATGTGTTCTTGGCGGCGCTGGAAGCGAAACAGTACAGCCCGGCGACGATTTCAACCTACTCCGTAGATTTATCCCATTTGTTGGGACAAGTCGGCGATGTAGACCCGATCATGCTGTCAAGTCAGGACATACGACGTGCCCTGGCGGCTATGCATGGTCGCGGATACCAGCCGAAGTCCTTGGCGCGGACGATTTCAGCCTGGCGCAGCTTCTTTAACCACCAAGTGAGACTGGGGCGGATGACGATCAATCCAGGCATCGGCATTCGGCCTCCAAAAGGAAAAAAACTGCTGCCCAACACGCTTTCTGTCGAGGAAATGTCTAGGCTCCTAGACGGCCCTGTGGAGGGCGTATGGGAAACTCGCGATCAGGCCATATTCGAGCTGATGTATTCTTCCGGCCTACGTCGTGCGGAGTTGATAGGCTTGGATTTATGCAGTGTTGATCTGCTCGCGGGCGAGGTACGCGTGTTAGGGAAAGGGGGATACACACGCATTATCCCGGTGGGTAGGAAAGCCCTGGCGGCGATTCGCTGTTGGTTGGAAGTTCGTGCAGATGTCGCAGTTGATGATCGTGCCTTATTCGTCGGCGCGCATGGTGCTCGCATCTGCTCTTCCGCACTTCGTTTGGCATTGGTCCGCTTGGCCAGGAAACGCGGGGTAACATCTCATGTACATCCTCATGCCTTGCGACATTCATTCGCTTCGCATGTACTGCAGTCGTCTGGCGATCTGCGCGCGGTACAGGAGATGCTGGGACACGCCAGCGTGAGTTCGACGCAGATATACACCCATCTGGACATGACCTTCTTACGGCGTGCATACCAGATGGCACATCCACGAGCTTTGAGACGGATTCGTACTGCATCTGACTAGTTGCACTTGATCGTCGCCCTCAGTTCTGGCAGCCCCTTAACGATTCGCTTCATCAGGTCGACGATGTAGCGCGGGTCATCTGACCTGGCATGGGGGTTGTTCAGAACTTCTCCAGGCCCTTTGTCAGGCCACGGCGGAGATACCCAAAAAAGAAGGCGCCATGAGGCGCCTTGTAAAATGCCACCATTGCGGTGGCATGGGAGGTCGCCCAATTATGCCTGATCCATGTCATGAGGGAAGGCATTGCTATAGCAACGAAAACGGCCGTTTGTGGAACGGGATGCCTCTCTATCTTCGTGTCATTTTCAGAAGACGACTGCACCAATCCGCGCGGGTTGAAGCCTGTTGTGCATACAACTCCTGATAGCCAAATTTCAGGACTCATCTGCACGAAACTCGTCTACGCTCAATACTCGTGTACACCAAAGCGAGGTGAGCATGGCGACCGATACCACTCCGATTACCGAGAACGGCGTAGCCACCCTGCCAGAAAAGGCATGGGAGCGTGCGCGTCGTCGCGCGGAGATCATCGGGCCGCTGGCACAGTCGGAAACGGTCGGGCATGAAGCGGCCGACGTGGCAGCCCAAGCACTCGGTCTGTCCCGGCGGCAGGTCTACGTCCTGATCCGCCGTGCCCGGCAAGGTTCGGGGCTAGTCACTGACTTGGCTCTTGGGCAGTCGAGCGGCGGCAAAGGCAAGAGTCGCTTGCCGGAGTCGGTCGAACGAGTCATCCGCGAACTACTGCAAAAGCGCTTCCTGACCAAGCAGAAGCGCAGTCTGGCGGCGTTCCACCGCGAAGTGGCGCGGGCGTGCAAGCTGCAAAAGCTGCGGGTGCCAGCGCGCAACACGGTGGCGTTGCGGATCGCCAGCCTCGATCCGCTCAGGACCACCCGCCTTCGGGAAGGCCAGGATGCGTCCCGCACACTGCAAGGTGTTGGTGGTGTTCCGCCGCCAGTCTCCGCGCCGCTGGAGCAGGTACAGATCGACCACACAGTCATCGACCTGATCGTGGTGGACGAACGCGACCGGCAACCAATTGGCCGTCCGTACCTTACTCTCGCCATCGACGTGTTCACCCGCTGCGTGGTTGGCATGGTGGTCACGTTGGAAGCGCCGTCCGCCGTCTCTGTCGGCCTGTGCCTTGCGCATGCCGGCAGCGACAAGCGCCCTTGGTTGGAAGGGCTGAATGTGGAAATGGACTGGCCAATGAGTGGCAAGCCCATGCTGCTTTACCTGGACAATGCAGCCGAGTTCAAGAGCGAGGCGCTGCGCCGTGGCTGCGAACAGCATGGCATCCGCCTGGACTATCGCCCGCTTGGGCAACCACACTACGGCGGCATCGTGGAACGGATCATCGGCACGGCGATGCAGATGATTCACGACGAACTGCCAGGGACGACCTTCGCCAACCCTGACCAGCGCGGGGAATACGCCTCCGAGAAAATGGCCGCCCTGACGCTGCGCGAGTTGGAGCGCTGGCTCGCATTGGCGGTGGGCACCTATCACGGCTCCGTGCACAACGGCCTGCTCCAACCGCCGGCCGCGCGCTGGTCCGAAGCTACCGCACAGACTGGCGTGCCAGCCGTCATCATTCGCGCCACGGCTTTTCTGGTCGATTTTCTGCCCATCATCCGCCGCACGCTGACCCGCACCGGCTTCGTCATCGACCACGTCCACTACTACGCCGATGGGCTCAAGCCGTGGATAGCTCGGCGCGACCGCTTGCCCGCGTTCCTAATCCGGCGTGACCCGCGCGACATCAGCCGCGTCTGGGTGCTGGAACCGGAGGGTCAGCACTACCTGGAAATTCCCTACCGTACCTTGTCGCACCCGGCTGTCACCCTCTGGGAACAACGACAGGCGCTGGCGAAATTGCGGCAGCAAGGGCGCGAACAGGTGGATGAGTCGGCGCTGTTCCGCATGATCGGGCAGATGCGCGAAATCGTGACCACTGCGCAGAAAGCCACGCGCAAGGCGCGGCGCGATGCGGATCGACGCCAGCATCTCAAGTCAACGGCACAACCTGTCAAAACCACGCCACCACCGGACACAGACATGGCAGACCCGCAGGCGGACAACCAGCCATCTGCCAAACCGTTCGACCAGATTGAGGAGTGGTAGCCGTGGACGAATATCCCATCATCGACCTGTCCCACCTGCTGCCGGCGGCCCAGGGCTTGGCCCGTCTCCCGGCGGACGAGCGCATCCATCGCCTTCGCGCCGACCGCTGGATCGGCTATCCGCGCGCAGTCGAGGCGCTGAACCGGCTGGAAGCCCTGTATACGTGGCCAAACAAACAACGCATGCCCAACCTGCTGTTGGTCGGTCCAACCAACAACGGCAAGTCGATGATCGTTGAGAAGTTCCGCCGCGCCCACCCGGCCAGCTCTGACACCGACCAGGAACACATCCCGGTATTGGTCGTGCAGATGCCGTCCGAGCCGTCGGTGATTCGCTTCTACGTCGCGCTGCTCGCTGCGATGGGAGCACCATTGCGACCGCGCCCACGGCTGCCGGAAATAGAGCAACTGGCGCTGACACTGCTGCGTAAGCTCGGTGTGCGTTTGCTGGTGATCGACGAGTTACACAACGTCCTGGCCGGCAACAGCGTCAACCGCCGGGAATTCCTCAACCTGCTGCGCTTCCTCGGCAACGAATTGCGCATCCCGCTGGTCGGTGTGGGCACACGCGACGCCTTCCTGGCCATCCGCTCGGATGACCAGTTGGAAAACCGCTTCGAGCCGATGATGCTGCCTGTGTGGGAGGCCAACGACGATTGCTGTTCACTGCTGGCCAGCTTCGCGGCTTCGCTCCCGCTGCGGCGACCTTCGTCGATTGCCACGCTGGACATGGCTCGCTACCTGCTCACGCGCAGCGAGGGCACCATCGGAGAGTTGGCGCACCTGTTGATGGCGGCGGCCGTCGCCGCCGTGGAGAGCGGTGAGGAAGCGATCAACCACCGCACGCTCAGCATGGCCGATTACACCGGCCCCAGCGAGCGGCGGCGTCAATTCGAGCGGGAACTGATGTGAAGCCAGCGCCACGCTGGCCGCTGCATCCAGCACCTAGGGAAGGCGAAGCCTTGTCTTCGTGGCTCAACCGCGTGGCCCTTTGCTATCACA
>CALARR010000434.1 GCA_937889015.1 uncultured Planctomycetales bacterium
GGCCGTGTACCCCGAAACAGCCGTGACGAAGCGCTAGGCCGTGGCTTTGCGGCGTGCCGCGGTCTCGCCCTTCAACCAGCGGCGGATCTGCTCCAGTTCGCCGCTCCAGGCCTTGCCCACACGCTGCTGGCAGAAAGCGGCGTACAGCAGGCTCAGGGTCTCGTGCAGTTCGCGCACGCTTTCGATGCGGTCTTCCACGGCGCCGCGCCCGTCGGCCGCTTCCTGGCGCTGGATCCGAGCGCCGCCCACCGAGAACATCTCGGCCTGCAGGGCCAACTCGTATTGCTGGCCGTGCCGCACCAGGATCAAACCGGCCTTGCGCGGCAACTTGCCGGAACGGATGGCCAGCGTCGCCTCGGGCAATTGGACCGGCGATTCGGCCGTGATCGTGGCCTTGCCCGACTCGCCCTCCGGGCACTCCACGCGCAGCGAGCGCGCCAGCATGCCGGTGACTTCCGAGTCGTCGGGCAGGGCCAGCGTGTCGGATTGGGCTTCCCAGCGCCACCACAGCCAGAGCAGGAACTCGTTGCCCAGGAAGTCGAAGTTATCGGCCTCGCCGTTCCACCAGGTGATCGTGGCGGTGGGCTTGGCGTGGAAGCTGGAGGGGGAGACGTCCTCCAGGGCCTTGCGCTGCTTGGCTGCAGCGGCCCACTCTTCGGCCCGGCGTCCGGCGGTAAGTCGCGACAACTCCAGCTCGAATGTCTGGGCGAACAACTCGCGGCAGTGATCGACTGCCTTGGGGCTGGAACCGCCGAAGAACAACAGGTCATTGCGCGCGTCCCACAGCACGGGGAACTGCTGCATGCGGCGGAAACGTCCGCTGCGCGCTTCTTCTTCGCACCGCGTCTGTACCGTCTCGCGCGCCTCCTGGCGTTGGAACTTGGTCAGGCGCCGGCCGTCGTTGGCGGCGGAGAGGGCGGCCAACTCCATCTGCAGCCAGGCCTTGCGGATCGCCGAGGGGATCTGGTTGGTATCGATGCGGATGGCGCAGTGCAGGGCGTCGCCGATCACATTCTTTTCCAGGGAGAACTCCTGGTCGAGGAGGTGGTCGCCGGCCAGGAACCCGGCGATCGGTTCGTCCGGCGAGGCACTCTCGATCTGGCCAATCGCATAGCGTTCCAAGATCTTGATGTGTTTCGGCCCGAAGGGGTCGGAACCTGCGCCGCGCACGCGAAAACACTCGAAAGTGACGCTGCCTGACAAGAATCCCATGTTCGATCCTGGTGGTCTTTCGCTTGGTGTTCGTCCCTGTTCCGACCGGAAACCTTGGCAACCGGCCAGGGAGTGTGGCTGGTCTGCCGGGAAACCGTCCGTGGAGGGGGGGCGGTCGAATTGTGTCCTGATATCGAACCGCTCAAGATAGCCCATTCGGCCGCCGCGTGCCAGTCGCCCAGGGGCGTGGACACGCTCGCCGTGCGACTGGTTGTTCGCCGGCTTGTGTCCCCGATATGCCGCGGACAATAATAGTCCAGGAGTATGGTGTGTGTGCTATTTACGAACAGTCCGCAGATTGGGGGGGCGGAAAGGCGTAACCCGTTTCCCGTTCTGCCGGTGGTGCCGAGTCGTGGAAGGGGTGCGAGGGAATCCATCGGGCGTCACAGCCTCAAGGCATCGCTGTCTTGTAGTCCGGCCGCCAGCGTGCACCGGCCGACTGCCTCAATTCCTATGGCATCGTCGTCCCTCGCGAGAGCATTGCTGTGCACTTCGGCGCACTCGCGGACGGTGGGATGCGGCAGATGAAAGCCAATGACGAGAAGTCGTCGCGAGAACTCGCTACTGCACGTGATACGCTGCTTCCTCAACTCCTTACTGGCCGAACGGCCACCCACTAGTCCTTTGAAGGATATCGTCCTATGACCTCCATTACACGATTCGAAATTTCCGGCCTTCACGGTCACAAGAATGTGGATCTTCGGCTGAAGGATAACACCATGATCCTCGTCGGAGAGAATGGCGCAGGAAAGACCACGGTACTCCACATGCTCTATTACCTTCTGTCCGGCCAATGGGCATCGGTCGCGAGATACACGTTTAAGGCGGTAGCGATCACCATTGGCAGCAAGAGGCACGAATTGGCGTATGCGGACTTCCAGAAGCCCTTTCAGCACCTCGACAAGCGATTCCTTCACCGACTTCCTCCTCATGTCAGGCACAGGATCTTGACATTGATGGAGGAGAAGGAAGGGCGTCTAGTCACTCCTGAACTTGAGGCGATATGTCATCAATACGACATTCCTCTTCCGTACCTCCTTCACAACTTGGAGATGTTCGAACATTCCCCGCACAAATCCGACCCGCTCCGCAAAACACTTGATGCAATTGCGGGTGCCCTTGATGTACAGCTCCTGTATCTTCCAACGTATCGCCGCATTGAACAAGAACTCAATCTGATCTTCAAGGGGTTAGACGAACGCGAGCTTCGAAATCGTCGGGAGATGTTGAGTGCAAAGAGAGGCAGGGACGCATACGTGGAACTGATCGAGTTTGGGATGAAGGATGTTGAAGGCGCTCTCCACAATACCTTGACCCAACTAAGTACCTTCGCACGCGAGAACCTTAACAATTTGACATTCGGATACCTCGGCGACATCGTCGAGCAGCAATACTCCAGCGTCGATCTGAAGAGCATCAAGGATGCTTCGGACCAGACCATCAGCAATATCCTGGATCGCATTCAGGAGCACATCCTCTCGTCTGCGAACAAGAGCCATCTGCGCGCAATCATTGAAGGAGTGAAGACGGACGCACCGCAGACGGAGCACACGCAAGTGATTTGTCACTACTTTTCAAAACTGATGGCGTTTCAGAGGGAGTTGGAAAGCAAGGAAGCACCGATTTCGAAATTCTGTGGCGTGTGCAACGAGTACATGGTCGACAAGGAGTTCCGGTACAACAGCAGCGATTTTAGTTTCAAGATTCAAGCGAAGGACAGTGACGCATCAAGCCCCGACATCAAGTTGCATCACTTGTCGTCGGGGGAGAAACAAATTGTGTCATTGTTCAGCCACCTGTACCTTTCCGGTGGTGCGAACTACTTCGTGTTGATTGACGAGCCAGAGCTTTCCCTCTCTGTCCCATGGCAGCGACGGTTCCTGGTAGATATCCGTAATGCGGGATTCTGTGCCGGGCTAATCGCGGTCACCCACTCCCCCTTTATCTACGACAACGAATTGCGGCCATACGCTCACGGTCTAGGGGAGTTCATGGTATGAGTACCACCACTCCGACAATGATGGCCATCCATGCCGCGGCGCTGAGCGCAAAGATCGCTGCCTACCACGAGTTTCTGTCGCGATACTCGAAGAAGGCGAGCGTGGTGTACGGCTTCGTCGAGGGAAAGACTGATCCTTCGTTCTATCAGGGATTCATCGAACAACTTCTGCCGAGTGACTGGCAGTGCGAACTCTGGCCGGCGGGCAACAAGGAACAGGTCTATCGAATTCACAGGGACATCGATTGGAGACGCTTTCCAAAGACCCGCGTCTGCTTTTTTGTAGATCGTGATCTAACCGATCTTATTCCCGAGAAGGTCAAGATCGACAAGAATATCTTTGTGACCGATGGCTATTCTATTGAGAACGATGTAGTGAGGCGGGGCACTTGTCGCCGGTTACTTACGGAAGTATTTGGATTGCATGCGGCCATCCACGATGAACTTGATCAAGTCTGCGACATGTTCGAAGTGGAACTCGAGAAGTTCTTCGTCGCCATGATTCCAATCATGGCCTGGGTTCTCCTGTGGAGGCGGACGAAGCAGCGCGCGAACTTGAACGACATTGCCATGCGTGACCTATTTGTAGTTGGGGCAGGACGACTGAACGCCCTGCCAAGACCTCGGGGTAAGGCAACTCTGGTGGAGTACATTCACGAGAAATGCGGCGTGAAGCTTGATCCTGCGGCAGATATAGCGTCCCACGAAGCCGAAGTCAGAAGAACAGCTGTCTATCGCCGTTTCACTCGGGGAAAATTTGTCTTCTGGTTCATGGTCGAGTTTTGCCGATCTGTCCATAGCGCGGCGGTCGCGATCTTCCCCTCGTTGCTCAAAGTGCCAAAAATCAACGTTACTGTATCGTCGACAAATGGAATGACCATCGTCGGAAACCGTGCTAGGATACCCAACTCTCTGCGGGCGTTCATTGCGAACACGTTCACTGTGTACGTTACCAAACATTCTATATAGTTTCTGTTGCGGTAAGTTTCGGGCCGGTGGGTGGCCGGTTGGCCTTGCATAAAAAAGACGCATCCGGGGATTGTCGAGACAATCGTGCGCAAAAGTCTTTCGGTTTTGCGCATAAGCGAAGCGTGAGGCTCCCGCGATTCCTGACACCGACCCTGGAATCTTACGCTGTCTCGATCTCACCCACGCGCTGGCCTATGGACAGTACCCGATCCGGGCATCAGTCCGTCTGCACCACGGCCAGGGCGTAGACTTCCACCTGGGGGATCGTGAAGCGGACCGCGGCGCCTTCGGTCTGGAATGGCAGCGTCTGCGCCGCCTCACCGACAGGCGTCAGCAATTGCACGGATTGGACCTTCTTGCCGGCCGGCACTTGCAGGTC
>CALARR010000435.1 GCA_937889015.1 uncultured Planctomycetales bacterium
AGGGGCAGAGGCACAGAGGGTCACAGGCACTGAGGGGCGGCCCAGTTCGAGATCCTTCGCTACGCTCAGGATGACTCGCTGTGGACTCAAGATCGCCTGCCCAGCGATTCCCGCAACAGAAACCGCCCTGGACGAAAATGGCAAGGTCCCGCGTGCCACTCCCAAGATGCTTGGCAGCGTGGTATAATACTTGCTAGGGAGTCGCGAGTGGTCGTTCCAGGGGGGGCAATCAAGACTCCTGGCCAGGCGGCTTTCGCAACGCAGGATTCCCTGCATGGGGACCGATTCTGCACTCCGCAGAGAATGGCAAGCGCCCGAAGACGCCACGAATCCCGGCCACAGGCGATCCAGGTGAGGAGTGGGCCGTGAAAGACCCAAACAAGACCCGGCAGCAACTCTTGGCCGAAAACGAGGAGCTGCGGCGGCGCGTGGCCGCCCTGGAAGCCGCGGAGGCGGAACGCCGCCCAACCGCGGAAGACTTGCGCGGCAGCGAGACGCCGCGGGGTTCGGTGGTCGAAAACGCTTCCACGGCCAGCCACAGCGCACAGCCCAAGCGGGCCCAGAAGTCCCTGCAGCAGGCTCACGATGAGCTTGAGCAGCGGATCGCAGAACGGACCGCCGAACTGTCTGCCGCCAACGAACAGTTGCGGATCTTCCAGCAATTTGCCGAGGCCTCCGGCCAGGGATTCAGCATGGCCGACCTCAGCGGCCATCTGCTGTACATGAATCCGGCCTTGTGCCGCATGCTGGGCGAGGACGACCCGCAGGGCCGCCTCGGCCAGCACATCTCCATCTACTATCCGGAGGAAGTCAATCGCACGCGCGATGCGGAGCGGTTTTCGGTCTTGCTGCGCGAGGGGTATTGGCAGGGCGAACTGACGATGCTTTCCTGCCAAGGCAAGCGGATTCCCACCTGGCACAACACTTTCGTGATGCGCGATGGAAACGGCAAACCGTTGCGCATGGCCGTGGTGATCACCGACATCCGCGAACGAAAGCGCGCCCAAGAGGCGCTGCAGACCAGCGAGCAAAAGTACAGAACCCTCGTGGAAACGTCGCCCGACGGGGTGATTATGGCCGACCTGAATGGCCATGTCACGTATGCCTCCAGGCCGGTGCTGGAATGTTTCCGGGCCCAGCGGCTGGAAGATCTCCCGGGCAGAAGCCCCTTGGACTTCATCGCCAAGGAGGATCACCGCCGATTCCTCGGCAATCTGCGGCGGACCATGCAAAAGGGCATCACCAAGGACATCGAGTACACCTTCGTGAGGCCGGACGGCACATCTTTCCCGGGAGAGATTTCGGCTGCGGTGATCCGAGACGCTTCGGGGAAGCCCAGCGCGCTGGTGGCCGTCCTGCGGGACATCACGCGACGCAAGGCGGCCGAAGAGTCGCTGCGCGAGAGCGAGCAGCGGCTGCGCAGGATCTGCGACACGGCCCTCAACGCCGTGGTCATGATCGACTCCAGCGGCCAGGTGCTGTACTGGAATCCGGCCGCCGAGCGGATATTCGGCTATACCAGCCACGAGATGCTGGGACATGAAGTACACACCATCCTGACGCCGCCGCGCCATCGTGAACAGGCGATGAAGGCGTTTCCCCATTTCACGACCACGGGAGAGGGCAAGGCGGTCGGAAGTGTCTTGGAGCTGACGGCGTTGCGCAGGGACGGGACGGAATTCCCCATCGAGCTCTCGCTTGCCACCTTCAAGATGGCGAACCAGTGGTGCGCCGCCGCCGTCATCAAGGACATCACCGAACGCAAACAGGCTCAAGAGGCTTTGGCGCGGGAACAGCAGTCCCTGTGGAAGATGCTCCAGGCCAGCGATCACGAGCGGCAGATCATCTCCTACGAGATCCACGACGGATTGGCCCAGTATCTGGCCGCCGCGGGGATGCAGTTCCAGGCCCACGATGCCCTGCAACAGAATTCGCCCGACGAAGCGAAGAAGGCCTATGACACGGCCGTGGAGCTGGTTCGCCAGGCCCACTTTGAGGCCCGGCGCCTGATCAGCGAGGTGCGCCCGCCGATCATCGATGAAATCGGGCTGGAGACGGCGATCTCGCATCTGGTTCACGAACAACGGCGACGCGGGGGCCCGACGATCGAACTGCACAGCAGCGTGCATTTCGGCCGCTTGCCGGCGATCCTGGAGAACTCGCTGCACCGCATCGTACAAGAAGCGCTCACCAATGCCTGCCAACACAGCCAGAGCCAGAAGGTCACGGTGACCTTGGCCCAGGAAGGCCAGGACCTCCGGTTGGAAGTTCGAGACTGGGGAGTTGGGTTCAACCCGGAGTCGGTCGCGAAGGGCCACTTCGGCCTGGAGGGGATTCGCCAGCGGGTGCGGCTGTTCGGCGGCCGGCTGAAGATCGAAAGCCAGCCGGGTTCCGGGACCCTGGTGCAGGTCGTCATGCCGATTGTGGAGCGGAAGGACGGAGAATAGGGACAGGGG
>CALARR010000436.1 GCA_937889015.1 uncultured Planctomycetales bacterium
ACCGTGTCACCATCCATGCGACCCAACTCATAAATGCCTTGACCCACGCGTGTGGCTGCAATCGCCGATTCAATGCCAGCCGATACGTAGTGCGCGGTTCTCGCGGTCTGCGCGCACTTGGCCGCATTCGCCGCACGGAGGACCATCATTCCTTTTGCGGCACCGCCAACGCCAAACGAAGCGAGGAACGACAGGTCACCGGCCAACGAGATCGCAAAATTGCCCCATTCACCCTTCTGAGCGTAGTCAGTCGTTGCGACGCCCGGCACCAGCGCTGCACAGAACTCTACCACTGCCAAGGTACGCTGGGAGTCCTGCAAGCTCTCTTTGGCCTTCGCTGAACTCACGACTGTGTCGGTGAATGCCGTCGTTCGCAGGCGCGCGAGCAGGCATTCGAGGGTCTCCCCGCCGCTATCGAGGATTGTCCCGTCCTCCTGGACCTCGGCTAAGAACCTACTCTCCACCAGACGGTAGACCTGCTGGCCGGTTCGAACGTAGCCGTAGCCTACCCCCGCTGGACCGCCAGCAAAGGCGACGTACGTGGAACGATGCGCCTCATCCACCAACTTGAATAGCCAGCACCGGACTTCAGTTCCGACGATGTCGACAACCGCCACGTACTTCCCGTCCGATGATTTGTAGGCGAGGTTTAGGGTCACCAACTCTTCCATGCGTGCCACGGGATAGTTGTTGAAGTCGGTGGTCTTGTAGAGCAGCGTGATCGCCGGCCCCTCATGCTCGCTTGCGGTCTCCTCGTCTTCAGCCTGCAATTGAGCGACGGATTCACCCTCCGCCGTCACCTCCTCGGCCACGTCATACGAGTCGTCGTAGTCGTCTGGGTAGAGTTCTTCGTAATCTTCGGCCGCGCTGCCCAGCGACGCCGTGCCCGAGACGCCAAACAGCGGCGCACTGGCGGCGAGCGACGTGGCGTCGGGCCAGGGCAGTTCGGCCCCGGCAAACTGGAACAGGTCGGCCGCGGTGCCCTCGGAGCGGAATAGACCATCGTCGATCGGCCCACCGTCGATCGGCACCGGATAGGTCCCGTTGAACCAGGGTTCGATGCATTGATCCGACACGTCTTGACCGCTGAGGCCGTAACCCCAGTTGTCGTCCGGCGAGAAGAAGTAGCCTTGAAACGCGTAGGAGAAGGACTCGAAGTTGGCCATGTAATGCCATTGCGTGGCGTTCTCGACCCAGTCCACGCCCCAAACGCCCTCTCCCACGGCAATCTCGTCATAGCCGGCCCAGCGGCCGGTCAGCATGTTCGGCAGGCCCACGGTGTAGCTCTGGTAGTCCACCGCCGCGCTGTAGGGCCCATGATAGGCCGACAGGTCCCCGACCTGCGGCATGTCGGGCCAGGTCACGTCGTTCTCGCCGGCCTGGGCCTGGGCCACGAGTTCGGCACGCTCGGCCTGGGCCTCGGCCAAGGCCTGATTGGCGTCGGCCAGGGCCTCGGCCAGCTCGGCCGCGGTGGAGGCGTTGGCAAACACCGCATCGGCCGCGGCCGTGGCATAGGTCTGCGACGCGTTGGCCAGCGCCTGTTGATAGGTGTATTCGGCATCGGCCGTGGCGACCGACCAGGCCCGACTGGCATCGGCCAGCGTGACGTCCGCCGAGTACTGCGCGCCGGCGGTCGTCTGGACCTGGGTCACCTGGCCGGGCCGCGCGAGAGCGGCTTCAGGAGCGGTTGGTCGATCAACGTCTTGTCGTCGGCGGTGATCTGGATGTGGCCGCCGATCGGGCCGTCGCGGTTGAATAGGACGCGGCACTTCTTGCCGTCGGAGGTGGCCAGTTCCACGCCGTCCTGCGCGTCGGTCTGCACCAGGTGCGTAGCGACCATCTTGGGCGTCGCGGCGAGCGCTGCCTGGAGCACGGTCAAGAAGCGGGTCTTCGCCGCGGCCTCGGCGGGGCTGATTTCGATGCGGTAGCGGCCCATCCAAAGCGGCTTCTCGCTCGGGTCGGCGGGATAGTTCACGCCGTTGACCAGGAATTCCTGCCCATCGCCGCCCAGGCATTTCGCTTTGGCCCGGGTTGGGAGCAGCGTTTTCATGAACAGGGCGCCCTCGCCGGCAGAACCGCGCCAGGCATCGTCGACCTCGATCGGCTTGTTCTGGGTATGGAGCAGGAACACCTTCTGCTGGTCCGGCCGGACCGAGGTCACCCGATCATAGACGACGAAATAGTCGGGCTGGATGAAGACGAACTGGCGCACGGCTGTAAGGGAAACTACTGAAACAGGGCCGAGCGATCGGCGAAGGGCTCTTTCAGGCCGTCAGCCAGCAGGACCCGGAGCATGATGAAGTTGGGCTCCAACATCTCGTCGAACGTGTAGTCGCAACTCCAGCCTCATTCGTCGAATTCGGCGATGACCGGCGCGTGGTCGGAGGGTTTTTCGCCCTTGCGTTCTTCGCGGTCGATCTCGGCGCCAATGCAGCGGCGAGCGAGCGGCGGGGTGGCGAAGATGTAGTCCAGGCGCAGACCATCGTTCTTCGCAAAGGCCAGCATGCGGTAGTCCCACCACGAATACAGCCCGCCTTCGGCGTGCCGCTGGCGGAAGACGTCGCTCAGCCCCCATGTCAGAAGCTCTTCCAAGGCCGCACGGCTGGTCGGATGGAACAGGACCGTCTCGACCCAGGCCTCGGGGTTGGCCACGTCGCGCTCGTCGCGCGCCACGTTGAAGTCGCCACAGAGCACCAGGGGCATCTTGGGAGCAAAGTGCCGCGCCAGGAAGGCACGCAAGCGCGCGAGCCAATCCAACTTGTAGGCATAGGCGGGTGAGCCGACCACCTGGCCGTTGGGGACGTAGGCACTTACGACCTGGATCCCGGCGACTTCGACAGCCAGCAAGCGCGCCTGGGGATCTTCTACGCCGTCATCCAGCCCGCGCAGGACGCGCGTGGGTTCGGTGCGGCTGAGGACTGCCACCCCGTTGAACGTGCGCTGGCCGTAGACGGCGGCGTGATAGCCGGCTTCGCGGATGGCTTCGTGCGGGAAGACGTCTTGGCGCCCCTTCAATTCCTGCAGGCAGACGATGTCCGGTTGGGTGCGCTCGAGCCAGGCCAGCAGCCGCTCCAGCCGGGCACGAACGGAGTTCACGTTCCAAGTGGCGATCTTCATGGTTCACAAAGGGCAACAGGCGGATAGGCAGGGAGGCATCGCAGACGGTTTCGGCGGCCGAGAGAAAGCGACGCGTCGCGTAATCCTGCCATCAGCGCAGGACCCATCCTCGAAATGATAGCACTGGCGGCCCTTGTTCTGCAAACGGCCGCCATTCCGTATTTGCGAGCATCGTTCTCGCTTCCCGCAGGCTTGCGTGCGAAGAGGAGGGAAGGATGAGGGGAAGACGCGCAGGAGGAACCACAAAGACACAACGACACGAAGGAAGGATGGGATTACAAGGGTGGGACCCGCTGGCGTTTCTGTCCGCTGACGCAACGGCAGCCGTCACGCATGCAGATCCGAAAAATCGCCTTTTGCAGAGGGCAAGTTGACCAGGGGGCGTGGGAATGGGATACTCAGGCCAGGCTGCGGGTTGTGCGCGCTATCCAATCGCGCGCTATCAACGGGCTGCGCGCGAAGTCGTCTCTCTTCAAACGAGGTGCGGTCATGACAGCTTATCGTTGTCTGGCGAACGAGCGATCCTGCTGGGGCTCGCGTGCGCTGCACTGGCGGCGATGCGGCGCAGTTGTTCTGGCCATTTGCGGGGTTGCTCTGTCGATCTGCCCGGCCAAGGCGGGGCTTGGGGCCGACCGCTCCAAGGCCCCGAACCTGATCCTGATCATGGCCGACGATTTTGGCTACGAGTGCGTGACGGCCAACGGCGGCCAGTCCTATCAGACGCCCGTGCTCGATCGGTTAACGGCCAGCGGCATGCGATTCCAGCGGTGCCACGTGCAACCCCTTTGCACCCCGACGCGCGTGCAGTTGATGACCGGGATGTACAACGTGCGGAATTACATCCGGTTTGGGCTTCTGGATCCTCAGGCCACGACCTTTGCACACCTGCTGAAGAAGGCCGGCTACCGCACGGGCATTGCGGGCAAATGGCAGCTTGGCGGCGGGCCGGAAGGGCCGCGGCATTTCGGCTTCGACGAGTCGCTGCTCTGGCAGCAGACGCGGCGCCCGCCGCGCTATGCGAATCCGGGGCTGGAGATCAACGGAGTGGAGAAGGACTACGAGAACGGTGAGTACGGCCCCAAGCTGATCAACGATTTCGCCTTGGATTTCGTGGCGCGGCACAAAGACCAGCCCTTCTTTCTGTACTACCCGATGATCCTCACGCACAATCCGTTCCAGCCCACGCCTGACAGCCCGGATTGGGATCCCAAGGCACGCGGCGAACAGGTCCACCAAGACGTGCGGCACTTTGCCGAGATGACGGCCTATATGGACAAGATGATCGGCCGCCTGGTGGGCAAGCTGGAGGAACTTGGGCTGCGCGAGAAGACGCTGTTGCTGTTCCTGGGCGACAACGGCACGAATTCGGGCGTTGTCTCGCAGTTCCAGGGCGGGCCGTATCGGGGCGGCAAGGGCTCGACCACGGCGCGTGGCACGCATGTGCCGTTGGTGGCCAACTGGCCGAGCCGGATCGCGCCCGGCCAGGTCAACTCCAACCTGATCGACAGCACCGATTTCCTGCCCACGCTGTGCGAGGCGGCGTGCGTGCAGATTCCGGCGGAACTGCAGATCGACGGCCGGAGTTTCCTGCCCCAGTTGTTGGGCCAGGCCCCCCAGCAGGCGTCCCAAGACAGTCCCAGCCCGTCTGAGCGGCCGGCCGCCGGATCGACGGGCTCGTCCGGAGCCCGCTCCAAGCCGCGCGAGTGGATCTATTGCTGGTATGCGCGCGACGGCGGCCCGGCCGCGCAGCACGAATCGGCCATGGACGACGCCTGGAAGCTCTATCGCGACGGCCGGTTCTTCGACCTTGCCAGGGATGCGTTCGAGGAGCATCCGCTGGACGTGTCCGGACTCTCGGGGCCCGCGGCGGTCGCGGCCAAGAAGCTGCAGGCCGTGTTGGATCAGTACGCGCACGCCCGGCCCGCGGAACTGTCGCGAGCGCTGAAAGCGGCGTCGCCGCGCGAGAGCGGCAGCTCGGCGGGCGAGAACGCCAAGAAGGCCAGACGCAAGAGCAAGCCATCCGGCAAGTGACTCTGCTAGCGACAGAATCGAGTCGCACGCGTTGGCAACGGTATAATTGTCTGTGCCCCGGCGCGACTGGCGCTGGCCCAAGAACCGACTGGATGCCCGAAGTCCGTCCCAGAGTCGTCCCAGCCGGGGTCGGGGCGGCCGCGCAGAAATGACTTGCCATCAGATGGCGGCACCACCCCAGAAGAGCTGCGACATTGTGGCGCTCTTCGTGGCTGAAAAGAGGGACTGCCTTCTGCCCAGGGGAGGACTGTGACGATGGACTCACCGGAGCCTTTCAAAGTCATGGACTGCAGCCTGGTGCGCTGCCCGACCGGGCGGTCGTGCGCCAATCTGCGGG
The DNA here is from genome assembly GCA_937889015.1 of uncultured Planctomycetales bacterium. Lineage (GTDB taxonomy): Bacteria > Planctomycetota > Planctomycetia > Pirellulales > Thermoguttaceae > CALARR01. The sequence goes on from CALARR010000436.1 coordinate 5,486, forward strand.
AACTCCGCGATGCGATTCAGACCGTGCCAGAAGCGGTTATCGAGCATCACATGATGCGGTGCGCACTGGAAGATCACTTTGCGCTGTATGAATTTCCCAACGATTTGGCGCTGTGGTGCTGGAATGCGCTCGGCGATCATCTTCTTGCCGAGCACTTGGGGGTCGTCGACCCGTATCAGCACCCGGACATCGCCACGCTCCGCGAGCATCTCCTGGACTACATTGATGATCGGTTGTGGAGCCTGGACCGGGTTCCCTGGTGCCGCGGAGGCCTGGAACTGCACCTGGTGCAATCGCGCCTGGTCAGCTACGACACCGGGGAGCGCATTTCCACGCCCGCGGCGCTGGTGGACGCGGTCGATCGCATGTCGAGCCGATCGCTCTTCTATCACGTACATGAAGCGCGGCGGCGCAGCGGCGGCACGACTGATGATTTCTCGCTGTGGTTTGAGGACCTCGGGGTCGATCCGGAGGCGGTCAGGCGTCTGCGTGCGATCGACTTCTACTTCTTGAACCTGCAGCAACTGCGGGAAGAGTTGCTGGCCGTCTTTCAGGAGTGCCTGATGGACCCGCTGGACAGGAAAGGGACGCGCCGATGAACCTGCTCGACCAGTATGAGCAAGTGGTAGGTCACTGGGAGATCGAGCGACTCCGCCGGCTGGGCGAGCGCCTTGCTGGCAAGCGCATCGTCCACGTGAACTCGACGAAGAGCGGCGGTGGCGTGGCAGAGATTCTGGGTTGGATGATCCCCCTGATGCGCGAATTGGGAATGGATGTCTCATGGGAAGTGATCCAAGGACCGCCTGAGTTCTATCGCGTGACCAAGGCGTTGCACAACGGTTTGCAGGGCTTTCCCGTGGCGCTTCGCCAGCGCGATTACGCCCTGCATTGCGAGGTGAATCGCGAGAATGCCCAACGGTTGGACGTGCAGGCCGACGTGGTATTCGTACACGATCCGCAACCGTTGTTCTTGCCGCATTTCACGCCCAAGGACCGGGTTGGCAAGTGGGTCTGGCGATGCCATATCGACGCCTCGCGGCCCAACCGGGCGATCTGGAAGCACCTGGAGAAGGGGATCGCCGACTACGGCGCCGCGATCTTCTCGATGGCGGCGTTCACGCGTCCTCTGCGTTGTCCGATGTACTTGATCCCTCCCTCCATCGATCCCCTGAGCGACAAGAACTGCGCCCTCTCGGAAACCGAGCGACTGGCCACCCTGTCGCAAACTGGAATCGACGCGGACCGCCCGCTCTTGCTGCAGGTCTCGCGTTTCGACCGCTTCAAGGATCCGCTGGGAGTGATTGAGGCCTATCGACTATTGAAACCCTATTATCCGGAATTGCAGTTGGCGCTCGCTGGCGGTCCGGCCGACGATGATCCGGAAGGCGCGGAAGTGTTGGACGAGGTCCGGACCCGCGCTGCCGATGACAAGGACACCAAAGTCCTGTTGCTGCCGCCTGACGCGCACCGGGCGATCAACGCGTTGCAGCGTTCGGCGATCATTGTGTTGCAGAAATCGCTGAAGGAGGGCTTTGGGTTGACGGTGACTGAAGCCCTGTGGAAAGGAAAGCCGGTGGTGGGCGGGGCCAGCGGCGGGATTGCATTGCAGGTCCACGACTATCACACGGGCTTCCTGGTCTATTCGCCGCCCGGTGCCGCGTATCGCATCCGCTACCTGCTTCGCTATGCCGAGAAGAGGCAGCGAATGGGCAAGACAGGGCATATATTTGTGCGTGAGCACTTTCTCTTGACACGGCACCTGCGTGACTACATGACGATGTTGCTCGACCTGGAGCAACCAGACGGGAAGGTCCTGGCCGTGTAACCGTGCTGCCCTGGCTTGTCACGGAATGCGATCAACCTCGTGCCGTGCGTTCGCACACAGGCGCGAGGAAAGCCTTGACCGAGAGGCGATGCTGAGTACACTGCTAACAGTTGGCGGCAATTCCTCGATCTGCTCGGCACATTCGTGAAGAAGGAGGAGGCCATGCCCGACTTCTATCAGACGGGTGTCATCAGTACGTTGCATCGCCTGGCTTCGCCGGAGCCGGATCGCATGGAACGGCTGGAAGCGGCGTTGAAGCGCTACGGGCGGACACTGCCTGTGGGTTTGTTGTTGCCCTGCCTGTATTCCGAGTTGGACACACCGGCCATGCCGGCCATCTTGGAAGAGTTGAAGAAGGTGAAGTTCCTGCGCGAGGCGGTCATCGCCTTGAATCGCGCCAGCGAAGCGGACTTCCTGCGTGCCAAGGAGTTCTTCGCACCGCTGCCCACAGAAAAGCGGATTCTCTGGGTCGAAAGCCCTCGCATCGAACCACTGCTGCAAGAATTGCAGGACCAGGGAATCGCAACGGGAACCGCGGGCAAGGGCCGCTCGGTGTGGCTTGCGCTGGGGTATCTGATCGCCAGCGAGAAGTCGAAGGTCATCGCCCTGCACGACTGCGACATTTTGACGTATGAACGCGAATTGCTGATGCGGCTCTGCTACCCTCTGTGCAATCCCACATTGGGCTATGAGTACGCCAAGGGTTATTACGCGCGGTATTCCGATCGGTTTCATGGCCGCGTCACCAGGTTGTTCGTGACCCCGCTCGTGCGGACACTGCTGCGATTGGTGGGGTATCATCCGTACCTGGTCTTCCTGGACAGCTTTCGCTACCCGCTGGCTGGCGAATTTGCGTTGACGGTCGACTTGGCGCGGAATGTGCGAATTCCGTCGGATTGGGGGCTAGAGGTCGGTTTCCTGGCAGAGGTCTTCCGCAACTGCAATGTGCGTCACGTATGCGAGGTCGACCTGTGCGAGCGTTACGACCACAAGCATCAGGTCCTTTCCGCCGACGACCCGCAGGCGGGCCTGATGCGCATGGCGGTGGACATCACGAAGTCTCTGCTCCGGTCGCTGGCGGCGGAGGGCACGATCCTTTCGGAGGGATTCTTGCGCACGCTGCAGATTTGCTACTTGCGGATGGCCCAGGATGCGATCAAGAAGTTCAGTGACGATGCGGCAATCAACGGATTGACCTTCGACCGCCATGCCGAGAGTCTGGCGGTGGAGACTTTTGCCAAGGCGATCGAGCTTGCGGGCAAGCAAGTCCTGGAAAATCCGCTGGGCAGCGCGTACATATCCAATTGGAACCGGGTGACCTCGGCGGTGGAGAACTTTCTTGACCGCCTGAAGGCGGCCGTGGAGGAAGACAACCAATAGTCTCAAGGAACCATCGGATGAAGTTCGACACGGCGCTGCGCGAGCACGTGCGGCAACGGATTCTGGAGTTCACCCCGGCCGATATCGTGGTCGGCATTCCAGCCTACAACAACGAGCAGACCATCGCCCACGTGGTGAAGACGGTCGCCGAGGGGCTGCAGACCTATTACCCCGACCGGACTGCGCTGCTGTTCATTTCCGATGGAGGCTCGCTGGACTACACGCGCGAGGTGGCCGAGGCGATCGAAGTCACCAAGCCGGTGTACAAGGTGGTGAGCATCTACCGGGGTGTGCCGGGCAAGGGGACCTCGCTGCGCGCGATCTTCGAGGCTGCCGAGCGTTTGGAGGCCAAGGCCTGCGCGGTGTTCGATTCGGACCTGCGAAGCATCACGCCAGCCTGGATTGCGGCCCTGCTGCAGCCCGTGCTGGAGCAAGGCTACGACTTTGTCAGCCCCTATTATCATCGCCACAAGTGGGATGCGACGATCACCAACAACATCGCGCGGGCCTTAACGCAAGCCCTGTACGGCAAGCGCATCCGGCAGCCGATTGGCGGGGACTTCGGCTTTTCCTCCGGGCTGGTCAAGTGGTTTGCGCAGGCCGATGTGTGGGAGACCGACGTCGCGCGTTTCGGCATCGACATCTGGATGACTACGGTGGCGATTTGCGAAGGTTTTTCCGTATGTGAGGCGATGCTGGGGGCCAAGATTCACGATCCCAAGGACCCGGGTGCCGCTTTGGGGCCCATGTTTCGCCAGGTGGTGGGCACGCTGTTCTCCTTGATGGCTCGTTACGACGCGATTTGGCGCCGCGTGCACGGCAGTCAATCCGTGCCCCTGCTAGGCGAGGTCCGCTGCGACGAGCCGCCGCCGGTGAAGGTCTCCATCGAGCGCCTGCTCAATAACTACGGTCACGGATTCCGGCACTTCGGCGCGCTGTGGCGCGAGGTGCTGGCGCCCGATCAGTACTGCGTGCTCGAGCGGCTGGCCAGCGCTGACGAGGCGGACTTCCATATGGCGCCGCAGGACTGGGCGCGGATTGTGTACGATTTCGCCTACACCTATCACCGCTGGTCGCGCGACAAGTACAAGCTGGTGGAACTCATGACGCCGATCTACTACGGCCGGGTGGCGTCCTTTGTCCTGACCAGCCGTGACATGACAACCGCGCAGGCCGACGAACTGATCGAAGAACAAGCGCGCATCTTCGAGGAGCAGAAACCGTACCTGATCGATCGCATGGCCGCCTGGGAAGAGCCCCTTCCCGGCATTTAGGTTAGCAGACGGCTGCACATCATGAGCGACGGCCCCTGGATTGTGTTTACCGACCTGGACGGGACGCTGCTGGACGCGCAGACCTACGACTGTCGTCCTGCAAGTCTGGCTCTGGCGGAGTTGGCAGCACGAGCCATCCCGGTGGTTTTCTGCACCTCCAAGACGCGCGCCGAGTCGGAGTTCCTTCAGCATCAGATCGGTGTGAGCGGCCCGTTGATCGTGGAGAGCGGTGGCGCGATTTGGATCGACGGCGAGATCGTTGTTTTGGGCCTCCGTTACGCGGAAGTATTGGACCGCTTTCGCGAACTCAAGGCTCTGGTGGGGGGCGCTATTCGCGGATTTGCCGATCTTACGGATGCAGAGCTGGCACAGCTCACCGGGTTGCCGCCCGACCAGGCCGTTTTAGCACGGCAGCGCGAATACGAAGAGCCGTTCTTCTTCCTCCATGATGAAGAGGTCCTTGCCGGACGCATCTGCAGCGAAGCCGAGCAGATGGGCCTGCGAGTGACGCGCGGAGGTCGCTTCTGGCATCTGCACGGCCCCACCGACAAAGGTCGGGCAGTGCGGCATCTGCTGCAACGTTACCCCGGCCACCGGTCGATTGGCCTGGGAGACAGCGCCTTGGACCTGCCCATGCTGCAGGTGGCGGATTGGGCGGTCGTTGTTGCCAGACCGGACGGCACGCACGATCCGATCCTGCAGACGCACTTGCCCAACAGCTACCGGACACGGGCTCCGGGGCCCTTTGGTTGGACGGAAGCCATCGGTGTCTTGGTGTTTGGCCGTGCGCATTGACCCCTCGCGCCGTGGCCCGGCTCGATTGCGGGCGGAGCCGCCCCTGCTACAATCATGGGTGCCCGGGGAAGTGGACTTGGAGCCGGTCCCAGAACCTGTCGGCAGCTCAGTGCGGCTGGGCCGCCCGAGGTGGCTGGGACGGTTCTCGAATAGGTCTTTATTGGGTGTCAGAAAAGGAATGTCGTGGCTGTCCCGGCCGTTGCCCGGGAAAGCCGGCCTCCCGATGGTCGGCCTCACGGCATTCTTCACCTGAGACGCAATAAGCGTGGCAGTGCGGCCTGGCTGGATTGCCGGACACCAGGCCTTGACCATTTGGGGTGCCGCTGGCGTGCCACGCCAGCGGCGGCAATGACAGACGTGGCCAGCGGCGCGCGGGTTGCAGTCGACATGGATCGGACGGCAACACGGGCGGCGATTCTTGCCGATGCCGAGGTCCATTTGCATCGAGTTGATCGCCGATATCGAGAAGGCCCAGTCTACAGGAGGAAGAGGAGTGCCGATGCGCGACGGTCCCATCCATCTGCCGCAGGGCGCGTTGCGCCAGTCCGACGGAGCCGTGGTCTGGCGCATCTGGGCGCCGCACACCAGCGCGGTGACTTTGGTGCTGCCGGGCTCCGCGCGCCGGCGGGAGATCGCCATGCTGGCGACCGGGGCCGGCTACTTCGAGCACCGGGAAGTGCAGGTGGAAGAGGGCGCGCGTTACGCGTATCGCCTGGCCGACGGGCGAGAACTGCCGGATCCCGCTTCGCGCTGGCAACCCGACGGGGTTCACGCCCCTTCAGCCGTGTTCTCGCCCGGCGACTACCGGTGGTCCGACGGCGACTGGCATGGCGTGGCGACTGCGGACCTGGTGATCTACGAGTTGCACGTGGGAGCTTTCACGCCTGAAGGCACCTTCGAGGCCATCATCCCGCGATTGGCGGCGCTGAAGGAGTTGGGAGTCACGGCCATCGAGTTGATGCCCCTGGCGCAGTTCCCCGGCGATCGCAACTGGGGCTACGACGGCGCGTATCTCTATGCGGTTCAGGCCAGCTACGGCGGCGCGCGTGCGTTGCAGCGCCTGGTGGATGCCGCGCATCAGGCTGGGTTGGGGATCATTCTGGATGTGGTCTACAACCACTTGGGCCCCGAGGGCAATTACCTGGGCACTTTTGGACCGTATTTCACCGACCGATATCACACCCCATGGGGTGGGGCCGTCAATTACGATGGTCCGCACAGCGATGCGGTGCGTCAGTTTGTCGTGGACAATGCGCGGATGTGGGTGCGGGATTTTCATGTCGACGGCTTACGCTTGGATGCGGTGCAGATGATTTTCGACTTGTCGGCACGGCACATCCTGGCCGACATTCAGGCGGCCGTGCAACACGAAGCAGGCCTGCAAGGGCGACGCGTACACGTGATCGGCGAAACCAATCAGAACGACATGCGGTTGCTTCGCCCGGCCGAAGAGGGAGGGCTGGGCCTGGACGGGGTCTGGAGCGATGAATTCCACCATGCGCTGCACGCCTTGTTGCTCCCGGAGCGAGACGGCTATTACGAGGACTTCGGCGAGATGCGGCATCTGGCCAAGGCCTACAACGATGTCTTTGTCTACGACGGTTGCTACAGCGCCTACCGGCGGCGCAGGCACGGAAGCCCGGTGCGTGACGCGGACCGTTCGCGTTTCGTAGTCTGCATCCAGAATCACGACCAGGTGGGAAACCGCCCCGAGGGGGATCGTTTCGGCACGCTCCTGCCGCTGGAGGCGCAGCGATTGGCATGCACTTTGCTCTTGCTGTCGCCATGCACCCCCCTGCTGTTCATGGGCCAAGAGTACGGCGAGGTGCGAGCGTTTCCGTTCTTCTGTTCCTTTGGCGACACAGCGTTGATGGAAGCGGTGCGCCGGGGGCGGCACGAGGAGTTCGCCGACCTGGCCTTTCAATGGAAGGGAGACGTGCCCGATCCGCAAGCGGCCGAGACGTTTCTGAGCGCCAAGCTGAGCTGGCAATGGCGCGAAGGAACGCCCCAGGCCGGGATGCGGCGGTTGCACGCGGAGTTGCTGGCGGCGCGGCACGCGTGGCCGGCGTTGCGCGACCGGAAGAGCACGCTGGCGCGACTTGCGCCCAGCACGGTTTCGGGCCGGGACTTGCTGGTGCTGCAGCGGGGCGGCGAGAAGGGAATCCTGGCGATTGCCAATCCCGGTCGCACCGAGGAGTCGCTGGACGCGGTGGACGTGGGGGCGCGGCGGTGCGTTTTGAGTTCCGAGTCGCGCCGTTTCGGGGGTCGACGCGACCACGAGCCGCGGCCCGATTCGCTGTGGCCCTACGAAGTTCTGATCTTCGCCCAGAGCGAGTGACACACATGAGCGACGCGGCCGAATGGGTAAAACGTCTGGTCGCCGCCGTACAACCGGAGATCGCGCACCGCGCCCGGGCGCCAGTCTCCACCTACCGGCTGCAGATGCATCCGCAGCACATGACATTTCGCGATGCGGCGCAAGTCGTTCCCTATCTGCACGAACTGGGAGCCAGTCACCTCTACGTCTCGCCCTGCCGGAAGACGCGCTCCGGAAGTCCACACGGATACGCGATCGTCGACTATGGAGAGTTGAACCCCGAGTTGGGCACGGCGGAAGACCACCAGGCGTTGGTCCGCGCTTTGCAGGATCGCGGCATGGGCAAGATCCTGGACATCGTCCCCAACCACATGAGCGCCGCGCCCGGCGAGAACCCGTGGTGGACCGACGTGCTGGAGAACGGTCCGGGCTCGCCTTACGCAGCATGCTTCGACATCGATTGGGACCCGGTCAAGGAGGAACTGCACAACAGGCTCCTGCTGCCGCTGCTGGGCGACCAGTATGGCGAGGTGCTGGAGTCTGGGCTGCTGAAGCTGGAATATGCGGACGGCGCCTTTGTGGTGCGCTACTACCAGACCGCGCTTCCCCTGGACCCCAAGACTTATCCGCAGATCCTCACGCGCCACCGCGAACGGCTGCAGGAGACGCTCTCGCCCGAATCGCCGGAGTTCCTCGAGCTGGAGAGCATCTTGACTGCGTTGGAGCATCTTCCCGACCGCAACCAGTTGGGGCCGGAGCCGATCCGGGAGCGACAGCGCGAGAAGGAGGTCATCAAGAAGCGGCTCCATCGTTTGACGACGAGCTGCTGGGCGGTGGCGGAATTCGTGGCGGCGAACCTGGCCGAGTTGAACGGCACGGTGGGCGATGTGCACAGCTTCGACGACTTACACGGCCTGTTGGATGCCCAAGTCTACCGGCTGGCGCACTGGAAGACTTCTGGCGACGAGATCAACTATCGCCGCTTCTTCGATGTCAACGAGCTGGCGGCCGTGTGCATGGAGGACCCGGCTGTCTTCGAGAAAGGACATCGCCTGGTCTTCGATCTTCTTGCGCAGGGCGATCTGTCCGGCGTCCGGATCGATCACATCGACGGCCTGTTCGATCCCACCGAGTACCTGCGGCGTCTGCAGCGTGGCTATCTGCGGATGCTGGGCCAAAGAGCCTATACCGGGCTGGGCGGACAGGCAGGCCAGGGTGTGAGCCCCGCTGACACTGAATCCCCGGCCGCGGAAATACCGCCCTGGGAAACGCTGGAGCCGGCCTTCTTCGAGTCGCTCCTCCGCGCCGATGATCACGGCGCCTGGCCGCTGTTGGTCCTGGTCGAGAAGATTCTGGGGCCGGAGGAGCCCCTGCCGCGGCAATGGCCCGTCGCCGGCACGACCGGTTACGACTTTCTGCGCTCGGTGAACGGAGTGTTTGTGGACTGGGCCGGGCTGCGGGATCTGTACGACGTCTTCGAACGCTTCCTGGGCCAGCACATGGACTTTCGCGAGGTGGTCTACGAATCGAAAGCCTCGATCCTGCGAGCGGCGATGTCCAGCGAGCTGCAACTCCTGGCGCGGCGGCTGAATCGGCTTTCGGAACGCCACCGGCGCTGCCGAGACTTCACGCACAACATGTTGCGCCGCGTGCTGCGCGAGATCATCGCCTGCTTCGCCGTGTACCGCACGTACCTCCGTGCGCAAGAGGTCTCCGATCGCGATTGCCACTTCGTGCTGCGTGCGGTGGCCCAGGCCAAGCGCCGCAATCCGGACATTCCGGCCGGCGCATTCGACTTCGTGCGCGACGTGCTGCTGTTCGAGCAGCCCGCCGACCTGGACGCCGCCGGTTGCCGGGATCGCGAGCTGTTCGTGGGCCGGTTTCAGCAGGTCACCAGTCCCGTCATGGCCAAGGGGGTGGAAGACACGGCCTGCTACCGCTTCTTTCCCCTCAGCGCGCTGAACGAAGTGGGTGACGATCCCGGCGGCCGCGCGGCGGGGGTGGAGGACTTCCACCGCGAAAACCTGGCGCGGCACAACGACTGGCCCGCCTCGCTGCTGTGCACCACGACACACGATACGAAGCGCAGCGAAGACGTGCGCGCGCGGATCGACGTGCTGTCGGAGATCCCTCACGAGTGGCGCAAGGCGGTGAACCGCTGGGCGCGGCTGAACCGCCGCCACGGCCGCGAGGTGGACGGATCGCCCGCTCCCAGCCGCAGTGATGAGTATCTGTTCTACCAGAGCCTGGTGGGCGTGTGGCCCACCGAGCCCATCGATGCGCAGACCCACCACCAGCTCGTGGCGCGCCTCCAGGCTTACATGGAAAAGGCCACGCGCGAGGCCAAGGTGCGGACCAGTTGGCTGAACCCGCACACCGAGTACGATGCGGCGGTGCGCGAGTTCGTGGCCGCCGTGCTCGACGACCTGCCCGGCAACCGCTTCCTGGCGGAGTTCCGCGCGTTTCAGTCGCGCGTCCTTCCCTTCGGACTGTGCAATGCCTTGGGGCAGACGCTGCTGAAGCTGACCTCGCCGGGCGTGCCCGACATCTACCAGGGGCAGGAATTGTGGGACTTCAGCCTGGTGGATCCCGACAACCGCCGGCCGGTGGATTTCGCCTTGCGGCGAGAATTGCTGGCCGAGTTGCAGAGCGAACTGAGCCGGGGCCCGGCGGCACGTCTTGCGTTGGCGCGGCGTCTGGCTGCGAATCCCTTGGATTCGCGGCTGAAGCTCTTCGTCACGTGGCAAGCGCTGCAGTTCCGGCGGTCGCACCGCGACCTCTTCCGCCTGGGATGCTACATGCCGATTGCGGCGACCGGCCCCCAGGCCAACCACTTGTGCGCCTTTGCCTGGCAATGGCAACCGGAAGGAGTCTCGGCTCCGCGGCAGGTCGTGGTCGCCGCGCCCCGGTTCATTTCGCGCCTGGCCCAATCCAGGGACGTGCCGCCGCAGCCGGCGACGCTTCTGTCGGACAAGGCCACCTGGGCAGACACCTGTCTGTTGCTGCCCATGCAAACTGCGGCCCGGTTCACAAATCTCTTCACCGGCCAAAGCCTTCCTGTGGAGGCCTCGACCATCCACGTGGCAGAGCTCTTCCGGGATTTTCCCGTGGTCCTGCTGGCAGGCGGCGATGATGGGGTGCTAGACTAATGAGCCTCGGATAGGCACTGGTCTGCGCAGCGCGCGATCGTCCCCGCTTCCAGGAGGTTTCGATATGAGTCGACTGGCCGCGTGTGTTCTGGGGTTGTGGATGCTGGGGATTCCGGTTGCCGCCGAAGAGACCATTGGCAAGCGGCCCTATGAGATGGAGTGGGCCAGGCGGACGGACGATCTGCGCCCGGCTCTGATCGATTTCGAGAATCTCGACGGCTGGACGGTCGAGTGCCAACAAGCCGAGGCCGCCTTGACGCGATCGCGCGAGCAGCAGCTTTGGGGCCAACACGTCGGCAAGCTCGTGTATCGCGGCAGTGGCACACGACCGGTCGTATTGGTCAAGCCGCCGCGTCCCATCCCTCTGCCCAAGCCCTTCGACTGCCTGAACTTCTGGGTCTATGGCAATAACTGGGCCTGGAAGCCGGATGCGGCGACGCCCCAGGTGGAGATTGCAATCCTCTTGCGCGGCCCAGACGCACAGCCGGTGCGCGTGGCGCTGGGCAACGTGCGGTGGCAGGAATGGTTTGTCATGCACCGCAAGCTGGACGCCGAACAGATCGCGGCCCTGGGCGATGCGCCAACCCTGGAAGCCATCGAGATCACCAAGGGACGAAATACTGAAGACCGCGTGCTGTACTTCGATAATCTGTCGGTGTACCAGGAGGTGCTGCGCCCCCTGACCTTCGAACCCCGGCCGGAACGCGGGATCACGCTCTTTGCGGGTCAATCGCCGGGAACGAACACCGGGCCGGGCAGGCTCCCCTTCCCTAACCGCGAGACGACCATTCTGCCGGACCAACTGGTGAGCGACTTCCAGGTCACGCTGGAGCAGACGCGCGACGCCTACCGCTTTGGGTATCGCGGCTCCGACGGCCAGTTGGTCTACACCTACCGACCGCAGACCGGCACGCTGGCCGACGTGACCGCGCAATGGGAGGGACGCACCGGCGAATTGCGGCCCATGGTCGACGGCGGGGTGTGGCTGGTGGGGCCGGATGGCCGGACGGCCGTCCTCCCGCAGTCGGCCGAGTTGATTCGCTGCCAGCCCGATGGCGACACGCTGGATGCCGTATGGCGTCTGAAGAGCGACGTCCGAACCGTCGAGGTCACGTATCGGCTGCGACTGTGGCAGAAGTCGCTGGTGGTCGACGTGCTATGTCCCGGCGGCCAGGTGGCCGAGGTCCGCTTCGGCAAGGCCACCGGCGTGCAACAACCGCGTCTGGTAACGCTCCCCTACCTGGCCTGTGAGGTCAAACGCCCGGCAGTGCTGGTCATGGGGCCGGCCGAGTCGCCTTGCTTCCTGATGGGCCTGGTGGATCACTGCCGTTCCAGCGGGTCGGCCTTGTTCGCGGAGAACGCGGTGGCGGCCGAGGGCGTCACGTACAACGGCGGTTCGCGCTACAGCGCCAAGACCGACGGGCAGCGCAACGACTGCTTCGAGCGGCTGTTCCTGACCCTCTCACCGCGTGTGGAAGAAGTGCTCCCCAACGTGCCCAATCCCCAGTCGCCGTGGATGCACGTGACGTCGCAGCGCGTGTGGCGCGCGCACGGGGCCAGCGTGCGCGAGAACGACTACAACCTCTGGAAGAAAGTGGCCCGGCTGGGCATGAGCCAGGTCCTGATCACCGACCACGAAACCGGTTGGCGCGACGGCGGAGAGAGCTTCACCTTCCGCACGCGTGCCGCGCCGGGCAAGGGGGGCGACGAGGGCCAGGCGGAATACGCCAAGAAGATCCAGGCCCTGGGATTCCTGTACGGGCTGTACAACAACTACACCGACTACGCGCCGGTGAACGAACACTGGGACGAAGACTGCGTCTCGCGCCAACCGAATGGCGATTGGCGCGGGGCCTGGGCACGCTGCTACAATCCCAAGCCCGCGCGCGCCGTGGAATTCGAAGCCCGCTTGGCGCCGATCATCGAGCAGAAGTTCCACCTGGACACGGCCTACTGCGACGTGCACACGGCGGTCCAGCCGTGGCGCTATTGCGACTTCGATGCGCGCGTGCCGGGGGCGGGAACCTTCGCCGCGACCTTCTATGCCTACGGCGAGATCATGCTCCACCAGAAACAGACCTGGGGCGGGCCGGTCTACAGCGAAGGCAACAACCATTGGTACTACTGCGGCCTGACCGACGGGAACTACGGCCAGGACCAGGCCGCACGCCTGGACAGCAACCCCTGGCTGGTCGATTTCGACCTGCGCAAGCTGCACCCCCTGTGCTGCAATTTCGGCATGGGCAACCCGGGCATGTTCTACACGAAGAAGGTCGGCCTGGGCAAGACTCCGGAGGAGATGATCCGGCATCTGGACCGCTTCCTGGCGGCGACGCTGGCTTTCGGCCACACGGGCTTCCTGGTGATGGAAGGCGGGATGCCCAACGCGGCGCAGAGCTACTTCAGCGTGCAGCAGGCGCATGCGCGCTATGCCCTGGACACCGTGCAGGATGTGCGCTACGCCGATGCGGACGGCAAGCTCTGGGAGACCAGCGCCGCAGTGGCCAACGAGGCTTTCCGCCGGTCGCAGCTCGTGGTCCGCTACAAGCAAGGAATCCAGGTGACCGTGAATGGCCACGAGACCGAGTCCTGGACCACGCCCCACGGCGTGCTGCCGCCCAACAGTTGGCACGTCACCGATACGAAGCGCGGCGACCTCACGGCCTGGAGCATGGTGGCCGATGGGCATCGGGCCGACTACGTGGACTCGCCGGCCTATGTGTATGCCAACGGCCGCGGGACGCTCACCCGATTCGCCAAGGCGGTCTGCGACGGCCAGATGGTGGCCCTGCCGCGCGATGGCGGAGCGGTGGAAGTCATTCCCGTGGGCAAGTGCACCGTGCTGGCCGTGTCGCTGGGCGGTCAGATGGGCACAGCCGAGGCCCTCGACGAGGAGCGGCAGTCGCTGGGCCCGGCCAAGACGCGATTCAGCCGCGGCCTGGTGCACATTGAGCCTATGGAGAAGGCCTTCAGCTATCGGCTCAAACCGGCCGGCGAACCGGCTTGCACGCTTGGAAGCCGCCGGCAGCAGGTCGTGCCGGGAGAGAGCGTGGAGATCGTGCTGCAACGGCCCGGCCAGCCGCCCCAGAAGCAGGGCTTTCGTGTCCCGGCCGACGCGCGGCCCGGCACGTTGCTCTGGCACCAGGCCGACGAAGCATGGATAGAATTTGCGGTGGCGCCGCTGGTCGAAGCGCGGCTCTCGTTGGACGAGGGATTGCGTCTGGAGATCGTACCGCACGTTGCGCAGGAGGCGGACGCGGTCGTTCGGCTAGCAGGGCAAGAGCAACGCGTGCGCCTGGTGCCCGAGCAATCGCAGACGCTGCGCTACCCCCTTCCATCGCCGACCAAGGACGGACAGGAGGAGGTCCGGCCATTGTCGTTGGAGGTCGAGGCCGGCGAACTGCGACTGCAGCGCCCTTGGTGGCTGAAGTATGAACTCAGCATGGTGAGCCTCGGCCAGTTACCGGCGCATTTCGAGGCCGGACAGCAGCTTCGCGGACACGCGGCAGAGCCGGCGAAGGCCGAGAATCGCGCGCATGTGCGCCGCGGCACGGCCACCTGCGGCGGCGCGAGTCGCGAGGCCATCACCATGCATCCGCCGTACAAAGAGGGCACGGGCTGCGTGTTTGCCCTCTTTGACCCGATTGGCTTGCCCAGACAGACGCCGGCCGCCTTGCGCATCGACATCGGCAAAGGCGACGGCAGCGACGTGGGCGACGGCATCCTCTACCAGGTCGCCGTGGTCGCCGCCGATGGCAGCGAAAGCATCGTGGCCCAGAAGCAGTGGCTGGAGCACGCATGGACGACGTTGGAAGCCGACCTTGGCCCTTGGGCGGGGCAGCGCATCGCCTTGAAACTGGTGGCTGACGTGGGCCCCAAGGACAATTCCAGCGGCGATTGGGCCTGCTGGTCGGAGCCGCGCATCGAGAGTCGCCAGTTGCTGCTGACACCATCGCTGCATACGGAACCCGTTGCCGTGTGCCATGAGACCGGTCCCTCGCCATTGCCGAAATTGACGGTGGACCAACTGCGTGCAGCCCGGCGCGCCGTGCTGCACTTCCAGGGCATCGGCCTGCAGTCTTCGGGCAAGTACATCTCGTTGGGGTTTCTGAATGGCCGGCCGTTGGGCCAGTTGCCGGGCGCGGGCGGTTCGGAGAAGGACGCGCGGTGGGCCGACGCCGCGCTGGCCGTTCCGCCCGAGGCGCTGGCGACCCTTAGCCTGGTCAATCACTTTTCGATAGCCAACCCCGGCCAGGATTCGTTCAAGATCCGACGTGTGTGGTTGGAGTTGGAATTGGCCGACGGGCGCAAGGCGTCGTCGCTGGTCACCACCACCGCCTACACCCAGCCGGCCACCTGGCTGTACGCCGAGGGCGTGGGCGTGCCGGCCGACGAGCAGATCAAGGTCGAGATCCTATTTGTCACGTCTCCGGCGGAAACCGCCACGCCAGACAGCAACTCCTGAAGCACGATACCCGGCACAGCCATCGGCACATCTTCGGCAATCAGTCGTTTCAAGACGAGAGCCGGCGCCGGCACAGCGGTTTCGTCAGGACGCGAGCGGCGAAAGACTACCGACAGGGCAGAGGTATCCAGGACGATCACCGTTTGCGACGCTCCAACTTGTAGTCGTACGACGGATCGAAGTCGATCTTGCCGAACAAGTCCACGGACTTCAGCCGCATGCGTCTGGCGACATACTCGCGCAGCGCCTCATTGACGGTGGCCTTCTTGGTGCGTTGATCGCCTACGCGAACTGCCAGCCGCAGCAATTCGTCGTCGATTGCGAGTTTTGTCGCCATTGGCGTGATGTCCCTTTTTCGCTGGGCCCGAACGGCCGAATCGACACACATTCTTACACATGTAGGGCGGCTGGACAAGGTCGTCCCGCATCGCCGCCAGACACAATCGCGGAATTGCCGCGGTGTAGCGCCGTCCCTCCGGTTCCGCCGAACTGGCAGCGCGTGAGTGCGACGCTCACGGCTTGTAGTAGGGGCCCATGTACTGCAGCACCTGATCGCGAAGCGTGTCGCCGTCGACCGGGCCGTTGTGACGCCAGATCACGTCGCCCTCCGGACCGACCAGCAGGCTGTGCGGGGCGCCGCCGGGCCAGGCGGGATCCAGGACCTTCATCAGTTCCTCGATATTGGCGCCGGTGAAAATGTAGCTGTTGGTGCTGCGGCCTTCGGCCTTGAGCGACGGTTTGAGCCGGTCCAACAGCCCGGCGCCCTGCTTCTCCAGGTAGGCCTTGACCTTGTCCGCGTCTTGGGGATCATCGAGGCTGATGGTGATGAGTTCGAAATCGCGGTTGCCGAACTTGCGCGCGGTCTTGACCATTTCCGGAAATTCCGCGCGGCATGGCGCGCACCACGTGGCCCACACATTGAACAGGCGGACCTTCCTGGTGCCGTTCTTGCGCAGGGCCGCCACGCCGGCCGCATCGATCATGGCCACTTCGACCGGCGCCTTCTCCCACTTCTCGATGGTCGCCGCAACCAATCCCTTCTTCTCCAGCCATTTTGTCGAGCAACCGTGCGGCTTGGTGATTTCCACCGGCACGGGCCGGCCGGCCAGCAGGGCCAGCACCGCATGGCGCGCATCGCTGGACGTCACCGTGCTATCGTCGGCGAAGCGCGAGTTGTCGAACTGTCCCTTGTAGCGCAGCTTGCGATCGGCGTCAAAGATGAAGATGTGCGGCGTGGCCAGGCAGCCATAGGCTTTGGCCACCGCCTGCTTTTCGCCGTCGTAGAGGTAGGGAATCGTCAATCCCGTGTCGGCGGCGTATTTCCGCATGTCGTCAAAGCCGTCGCTGTATTTCGAGTAGCCCAACTCGTTGATGCTCAAACCGTCAGGGTGATTGGGATTGATGCCGACCACCACAAGCCCTTGGTCTTTCATCTCGGCAGCCAGCTTGAGCATCCGTCCCTGCGCCGCGTGCGAGTCGGGGCAATGATTGGAAATGAAGGCAATCATCAGGATCTTGGCCTCCCGATAGTCGGCCAGCGAGTGCAACTTGCCATCGATGCCGGGCAGCGAAAAGTCCGGCGCGGCCTCGCCGATCTTCAATTCCTGCAGGCCGCTGACTTGCACCTGCACTGGCGGTTTCTTGCCAGGCCGCGATTCACCGGCAACAACTGCCGCGGCCGCAGCGAAACACACCGCGAGAATGGCCATCGTTCGTGTGGAGCTCATATCGGTCCTCTAGAAATGTCGGAGTGTCGTGTCACTCGGGCCGCGCGGCGGTCCGCAGCCAATCGATCCCAAATCGCACCAGCCGCAGTCGCTGATACGGGCCCTTCTCGCCACATTCGTACAGGCATAACACGCTGCCCTCGGCGGTGATCGCCAGATCCGAGTAGGCCGACGGGCCGGGATCCAAGAGCCTGGCGGCGGGCCAGGTTTGCGCGCCGTCATTGCTCAAGCGGACCGTCATCCGCACGCGCTTCGGGTCGGCGGCGTTGGAAAACAGCAGCATCCGCCGATTGTGCCAAACCACGCCCAGCAAGGCGCCCTGACATTCTGCGTCGATCAACGATTCAACCATCCGCGGCCGACTCCAGGTTTGCGCGCCGTCGGTGCTGCGCGATTCGGCGCGAAGCTTGGCCTGACGGTTCCGCATGTTCAACACCAATGTCCCGTCAGCAAGCTCGGCCACGCTGCACTCGTTGCAGCCCTTGACGTCGGCGGCGACCACTCCTCCGGCGGTCCAGGTGCTGCCGCCATCGTCGCTGAACAGCACGGCCGAGCGATACTCGCCGCCGATCTTGTCGTTCAGCCAGACCGGGGCCAGCAGCCGGCTCGAGGACGTTTGAATGCCGTGGACCGGGCCTGTGCCCAACCGCTGCGCGTTGAACTCAAAGGCCCGGAACGAATCGCTGATCTCGCGTGGGGCGGAGAAGGTCGCGCCCTCATCGGTGCTGCGCGTGTAGAAGGCGCGTTGATTGTTGCGCGAGAAGAGCAGATGGATCGTACCGTCGGCCGAGACAATGGGGCACGGGTTGCCGATCGTGATCGGCGCGCTGCCTCCTTCCTCGTACACGAGTTGCACCGGTTGCCAAGTGGCGCCACCGTCGAAGCTGCGCCGCAGCAGCAGATCGATGTCGCCGTCGTCGCGCGGGCTGTTCTTGCGGCCCTCGCAGAAGGCCAAGACCGTGCCCTTGCCACTCGTCACCAGGGCCGGGATGCGGTAGGTGTGGTAACCGCCCTCTCCGCGCACGAACAGGTCGATCGGCGCCAAAGGGCCTTGCGCCGCACGGTCGGCCGCCGACTCGGCCCACACAAGCACGGAAGTGATCGACCACAGACAGAAACAGAGTCCGGCACGGCACATGGATTGGTTTCCTGGGGGAGAGGCGACATACGGCAGGCTGAGTCACCGTATTGTATTGGGCCACGACCGCCACGCAACGAATCGGAGTGGCGAGGGCGGATCCACTCGACAAAGACAGCCGCGGCATTGCACCACCCATGCGAGGTGGATATGGACACTTCTTTCCCTGCCGCCTAAACTAAGTGGGTTTGACGGCCTGTGGCCTGTGGACCTTCGCGCGCCAGGCTCGCCGACCAAGGAAATAGCACCGTAACTTGTTACGGGAAAATATCTTAAAACCCGCCGCAGTATCAGGAACCCGAGCGATGGAAAAACGCGTCTACAACTTTGCGCCCGGCCCGGCCGTCTTGCCCTTGCCCGTGTTGGAAGCGGCCCAGCGTGACCTGGTCGCCATGCCTGGCGTGGGCATTTCGATGCTCGAGATTAGCCATCGCTCCAAAACCTTCGAGGGCGTCATCAACCAGGCCGAGGCCAATCTCCGCAAGTTGCTGGGCATTCCGGACAACTACAAGGTTCTGTTCCTCCAGGGCGGGGCCTTGCTGCAGTTTGCCATGATCGCCATGAACTACTTGCGCAACAGCGGCAAGGCGGCCGACTACATCGTCACCGGCACGTGGTCGGACAAGGCCTCCAAGGAAGCCAAGACGCAAGGCGAGGTGCGCGTGGCCTTCAGCAGCAAGGACACCAACTTCCAGCGCCTTCCCAAGCCCGAAGAGTTGAAACTCAATCCCGATGCGGCCTACGTCTATTACACTTCCAACGAGACGATCCAGGGCGTGCAATTCCAGACCGAGCCCAACGTGGGCCAGGTGCCCCTGGTCTGCGACGCCTCGTCCGACTTCCTCTGCCGACCGCTGGATGTGTCGAAGTACGGCATTCTGTACGCCTGCGCCCAGAAGAACGCCGGGCCCGCGGGCGTGACGGTGGTCATCATCCGCGACGACCTGGTGGAGCGCTCGCCGGCCGACCTGCCGAGCATGCTGAACTACAAGGTGATGGCCGAGAACAAATCGCTGCTCAACACGCCGCCGGTGTTCGCCATCTATGTTCTCAAGCTGGTCACCGATTGGCTGCTGAACGACATCGGCGGCCTGGACAAGATGCTGGAACTGAATCGCAAGAAGTCGGCGCTGCTGTACAGCGCGATCGACCGTTCGGGCGGATTCTACGACGGCCACGCCGAGCAGAACTGCCGTTCGCTGATGAACGTGCCCTTCCGCCTGCCCGACGCGACCTTGGAATCGCAGTTCCTCAAAGAGGCGCAGCAGCGCGACTTGTACGAGCTGAAGGGGCACCGTTCGGTGGGCGGGTGCCGGGCCTCGATCTACAATGCCATGCCGATCGAAGGCTGCCAGGCCTTACGCGACTTTATGGTGGAGTTCTGTGAAGCGCGGCGGTAATTACCGGCCAGGTGCATGAGAGTTCTGATCAGTGGAGCCAGCGGTCTGATCGGGTCGGCGCTGGTGCGATCGCTCCAGGCGCAAGGGCATGACGCTCTGCGCTTGGTGCGCGGCGCGGGCCACGTCGGAGCCGGGGACATTGACTGGGATCCGGCCTCCGGCCGTTTGGATCGTTCTGCGCTGGAAGGCCTGGACGCGGTGGTCAACCTGGCCGGAGAGAATGTGGCCCAGGGACGCTGGACCCCGGCCAAAAAGGCCCGCATCCTCGACAGCCGTGTGCGCGCGACGCGCCTGCTGGCCACAACGCTGGTCGGCTGCGCAGCGCGGCCGAAGGTCTTCGCCTCGGCCTCGGCCGTGGGTTTTTACGGCGATCGCGGCGACGAGATGCTGGACGAGCGGAGCGCCTCGGGCGGCGGTTTTCTGGCCGAGGTCTGCCGCCAATGGGAACTGGCCGCCAATCCGGCCGCAGAGGCCGGCATCCGCACCGCGATCCTGCGGATCGGCATGGTGGTCAGCCGCGATGGCGGGGCGCTGGCCGCTATGTTGCCCCTGTTTCGGCTGGGACTGGGGGGGCCGCTGGGCTCGGGACGGCAATACGTCAGTTGGATCGCGCTGCCGGACCTGATCCGCGCGATCGAGTTTGTGCTGGCGTGCCAAGACCTGCAAGGCCCGGTGAACCTTGTCTCGCCCCAGCCGGTCACCAATCGGCAATGGACGGCGCTGCTCGGCCAGGTGCTGCGCAGGCCGGCGCTCTTGCCCGCTCCGCCGTTGGCCCTCCGCCTGGCGGTGGGCGAGATGGCCGACGCAATGCTGCTGAGCAGCACCCGGGCCGTGCCGCGTCGCTTGCAGCAGGCGGGGTTTGTCTTTGAGGACGCAGAACTGTTGCCGGCTCTGCAGCGCGCGCTGGGCTGCAGCTAGTGAACCGCGTAGCGGCGGGCGTGGCAAGATCCGCTGGCAAGGGCCGATGCCATCAGGGGGCGTCCTGAACGAAGCGAAGAATCTTGCTCACCCCGGCGATCCAGGAGATTCTTCGCTGCGATCAGAACAACAGACCTCCACGCCGCGTTTCGCAACCGAAACTACTTTGCGCCACTGAAGCTCAGCTTCTGCTGCCCTTGTGCATCCTTGTGGATCGTGACGGTGCCGACGATACGCTGGGCATTGCCCTCGACAGGCGGAGGGCTCTTGGTCTGCGGAGAGAACAGGCTGATCCGGACCGCATAGTCCCCTTGCATGTGGGCGGGGATGGGGACGCGCACGGGACCGACCGTTTGTTTCGTGCCCAGCTTCCAACCGGTCGTAGGCGGATCGGGCCAGAGGGTCGCCCGGGTGATGATTGACTTTCCACCTCCGCCCAGCAACTGGATGGAATTCCAGTACTTCACCAGGCCGTTCTCGGCTGTTGCCTGAAGCGGCTGCCCCACATTCCACTCGACGCTGAATTCGGCAAACAGCTTTCCATCGTCGTCGCGCACCGGCTTGAACGACGCCACGGTCGGCCAGACCATTTCGTCGGGCCCGGGCATGCCGGCGCGGGCCTCGGCGATCCGTTCGGCCACCACCTCGGCATAGGGATAGCCGGCATCGCGGAGCTGCGCGATGAGCCGCTGTTGCATGTCGGCCAGCACCGCCGCGCGATCCTGGTCCCCGGCCAGGTTCTTCACCTCCAACGGCCGCGAGTGACGGTCGTAGAGCTCGACGAACGGTTTGGGCTCACGACCGCTGGTATAGACCAGCTTCCAGTCGCGCGTGGCGAGCATGAACGTGTTCAGCATGATCGTCAGCACCTGCTCGCGGAACTCCGTCGTCTTTCCGTCCAGCAGCGCGCGGAAGCTCCGGCCGTCGATTTGCGGCGGCGCCGCCAGCGCGCACAGGTCGAGCAGGGTCGGAAGCACGTCGATGCTCTGCACCATGGCTGCGCACCGCGCGTCGGGACGCACGACGCGGGGATAGCGAATGATGAAGGGAATGCGCATCAGTTCGTCGTAGCCCGACAAGAGTTTGTAGATGAACCCGTGGGCCGCCAGCATATCGCCGTGGTCGGTCGTGAAGACGATGATCGTGTCGTCGGTGATTCCCTCCGCGTCGAGCGCCGCCAGCACGCGGCCGACCCGCTCGTCGATGTAGGAGCAATAGCCCCAGTAGCGGGCAATGTAGTCGCGGTACTGGGCCTCGGTCCATTGGCCCGCCTTCCAGGCGTGCGCGTTGGCCCGCTGGATGCCGGGCTTGCCGGTCAGGTCGTCGCGGAAGTTCTCCGGCAGTGGCACCTGCTGCGGGTCGTACATCGTGTCCCACGGCTGAGGCGGGGCTACGGGAAGATGCGGCCCGTAAAAGCTCAGCACGAGGCAGAAAGGCTTGCTCCGATCGCGCTGGTAGCGAATGAACTCCTCGGCCTCGCGCGCCAGAAAGGCCACTTCGTGCTGCTCGGCCGGAATCTGGGAATAGATGTGCGTCCCCTCAATGCCGCTGGGCGCCATATTGTGGTTGCCGACGCGCTGCTTGCGATCCAAGAACGTCCCCAACTCGACGCTGTGCAGATGAGCCTGGAATTGCTCCCAGCCGCCTACCCATTTGTCGAGGAACCCGCATTGCGGCTGGTCTTCACCCCCGCGCCACGGGCCAGTCTTCTCATAGGCGAAGCCCTGGGGATCAGCCACGCGGCGCAGCGACCACCGGTCTTTCGCCTCGCGCACATACATGTTCCCGCCCAGGTGCCACTTGCCCAAGAAGGCCGATTGGTAGCCCTGCGCGCGGGCAATGCTGCCCAGCGTCGGCACTTCGCCGCCGAGCACGATGTCGTTTGAAACCACGCCGTGGTGATGCGACCACTGCCCGGTCCAGAAGGACGCGCGGGAGGGACTGCAGGCGAAGGCCGCGATGTGGAATTGCTCGAAACGCATGCCTTCGCGCGCCAGGCGGTCCAAATTGGGGGTCTTGATCTGCCGATTGCCGTAAGCGCCGATCGTCGTCACCGGCTGCTGATCGGTCATGATGAAAACCACATTGGGGCGACTGGTCGGCGCGGCGGCCGAAGCGTCAGTCACCGGCAACCAGAACACGGTCCCGCAGCCGAGGGCGGCGCGCAGGAGACGCGTGACAAGGACACGGCGTTGCATGGTACAACCTTCTT
Source organism: uncultured Planctomycetales bacterium (assembly GCA_937889015.1). Lineage (GTDB taxonomy): Bacteria > Planctomycetota > Planctomycetia > Pirellulales > Thermoguttaceae > CALARR01. The sequence goes on from CALARR010000436.1 coordinate 28,086, forward strand.
TCATGATGCGGACGATGTTGGTGCGGCCCGTGAGCCTTGCGCACACGTGATGGGACATACCACCAGGAGTGCGGCCAGGACAGCGGCCGATCACTCGAAACCGACGTGCGTCAGGCTGTAGGGCGGCAAAGTGCATTTCCAAATTTCAGCCTTGCGCTCCATGTGAGGCTGCGAGACGCGGAAATGTCCGGCGTCGGGCTTGTCGGCCGACAGGCAGGTGGCGACGGCGTGGGTGGCGTCCTTGCCTAGCGCAATTCCCACTTCCTGCGGTCGGGATTGGGCCGACTTGTTCAGCAGGATCAGGTTCAGACGCTTGCCCTCGCATCCGGCCGCGGCGTAGATCTGGCTGCTGCTGGAGTTGCAGGCCAACAATTCGCTTCCCAGCTTGGATGCGAAAAGCTGAAGCACCTGGTAGGGCGGCTGCGGTTCATGGGTCTCATAATCCAGCAGCATAGGGAACGCTTGGGAGGGAAACCGCGTCGACCAGAAGTTGGCCATATCGACACCGCCATAGAGCCAGTTGCCCTGGAGTTCGGCCAGGATCAACGCGCTGCCGATGCCGCGCGTCTGGCGCTGCCGGCCCAGGTTCCATTCGGTGATCGCCAGCGGGATTCTACGGTCCGGCAGTTCCTGGGCGAAGAGTTGCTTGATTTCGGCCATGTCGCCGGCGAAGGCCAGCGGTTTGGCGGCGAACTTATCGAACGTGCCGCCCCAGGGATAAATGTGAACCGTGGCAAAATCGAAGTCGCGGCCGGCCTGGCGAATCAGCGTGGGCCACCAGGCGTCGCCGCGGTCCTTGGGCGTCCTGGTTGCCAGTCTCTTCATCTCCTCTTCCCGCGCCTTCAAGGGCATGACCAGCAATCGCTGTCGCTCGCCGCCCGGCAGCCGGTCCATGAGCACGATGTGCTTGGCCTGCGGCGGACCAATCGCCCCAATTTGGATCGCCGGATCGACCCGCTTCATCGCCTGGGAGAATCGGCTCAGGAGACTGGCGTATTCCTGGGCGGTCATGGGGCGTCGCGGACAGTTGAGGAAGATCTCGTTGCCGATTTCCCAATACCGCACGCGATAGCCTCTCTGGCGGTTACAGTAATCGACCCACTCGGCCGCCTCGCGCAACCCGGCTTCCAGGTCGCCGGCGATGACGCCCGACTGGGCGTTGACGACCATCAGGGGCTCGGCCCCGACCTCGCGGCACCAGGCGATGAACTCGTCGGTGTCGGTAGTCTGCGGTCCTTCCGTCTTCGGATAGAGCGACGGGTCATCGAGGCGCTGGGTTTTCCAATGGTAGTTGTCAGCCACGGTTCCGCCCGGGAATCGCATGAAACCGCAGGGCAGTTCGCGCAGCCGCTTTGTGACCCGGCCATCGGCACGCACCGCGTCATCGTCGATCCAGAACAAGGCGTTCACGCCGTATAACTTGCGATCGATGGAACGCAGCACACGCTCGGGCCGGACCGTGACGCGGCAGGGCTCGGGGGCTTCGGCGGCGGGACTCCCGACCGCCCCCGGCGCGACGGCCAACAGCGCGCCCAGGCACAGGACGAATCGGCGTGCGGAGAACATGGTCGACATGGCGTCATTTCCCCGAGGCAGTGATCTTGCATGAACCCAAGGCGGTGCCGGCCGTCCATGCTACCAAGCAGCTTCTCGCCGCGTCCAGCGTTGATAGGGATTTGTCCGAGCGGCTGCCGAGTTGACAATGCAGCGCTGGCACACGGCACCTGGAGCAGAGGCAGCCGATTCACGTCGAGCGGTCCAGCGGGAGAGCCCTGCCGGTCCGGATGGGAGCCGGAACCGACCCGCAGTTCTCCTTGTGAAGCCCGACGGCCGGTACGCCGCTGCCGGGCAATACCTATCTTTGTCCTGAGCGTGGGACGGATTCGGCTTCCGCGCGGCGGCCCCAGTCGAGCGGCCATCCTGGCGCGGCCCTTGTCAGGCCGGGCGCAGCCGGTATACTGGTATACCGGTTTGCCCCTCCACCGCTCCAGTTCGGCTCTACTGCCCATGACCGCCACGCCCTCCTTGAGCGATACCGCGTATAAGTACATTCAGCAGAAGCTGTTGCATGCCCAGCTTCCCGCCGGAGCCAAGATCTCGGAGCATGCCTTGTCGCGGGAGATCGGCATCAGCCGCACGCCGATTCGTGAGGCCATCCGCCGCTTGGAGTCGGAAGGCGTCCTGTCGCAGGTGGCCTCCAAGGGCACGTATGTCGCGCGCCACGACCGGACGGAGTTGGTCGATCTGTACGAAGTCCGCATGGCCCTGGAACGGTCTGCCGTGCGCAGGGCGATCCGCCGCATTCGGCCGGCAGAAGCAAGCGAGCTGCAGCGGCTATGTGACCAGATGCGCGCTGCGGCGCGTGCCTTTCGCGACTCGGGCCTGGCGGTGATGGACGGCGCGCCGCTGCGCACGTATCTCACCGCCGATCTCGCGTTTCACCTGTTGTTGTTGCGGATTGCCGGCAATCGCTACGCGGCCAAGATCATCGGTGACGTGCACTTCCGCACGGCTATGTTTGGCTATCGCAGCCATGACCGGAACCTGCGCCATGTGGCCCGGACATGGCTTGCGCACGCACGCGCGGCGCTAGCCATTCGCCGCGGCGATCGCCGCCTGGCGCAGCGCTGGCTGCTGCGTCACATCCGCAGCAGTCTGCGCGACGCGCTGCAATCGTTCGACGGCCGGCAAGGGGCGGTCCCAGCGGCAGCGCCGGCTGGGTTTGCCGCCACGATGGAGGCCCTGATTGTGCGCGCGCAGCGCTGGCCGCCGCGTGCGCGTTTGCGTTGTGCCGGCGGTTCGCCGCCCTCGGTGCATACGCCGAGTTGAGTTTCCCCTGAAGCAAACCCATGAGACCCATCATGAAGCTGGTCACCACCGCTGCCGCGATCGTGCTCTGTTACAGCCAACTCCTCGCTGCCGAGTCCGGTGAGTGCTCCTTGCCGCGGTCCATCCTCGACCTGGCGCTGGAAGCGCCCCAGATCAACACGCACCCCGGGCCCGAATATGCCGACCAGGTCCGGATGGGCAATATGATCATCGGCATCGACCGCACGCCGAAGGGGCGATTGTGGGCCTGCTGGGTGGGCAACGGAGACAATCCCAACGGGTTCTTCATGCTCGCCACCAGCGACGACAACGGCAAGACCTGGTCCAAACCGCGCGTGGTCATCGATCCCACGGATCCGCCCAATGCGCCCCAGCGCCGGGCGCTGGTCGGCAACCTGTGGACCGATCCACTGGGGCGCTTGTGGTGCTTCTTCGATCAGAGCCTGGGGTACTTTGACGGGCGCTGCGGCGACTGGTACATCCGCTGCGACAACCCCGACGCCGCGTCGCCCCAGTGGACCAGGCCAGTGCGTTTCGCCGACGGCTGCACGCTCAACAAGCCTACGGTGCTCAGCAGCGGCGAATGGCTGCTGCCCGTGTCCTTGTGGCCACGTGAGCGCATCGGGCCGGCGGTTCTGACCTATGCGCACCGCGACTTGGACCCCATGCGCATGGCGCACGTATACGTTTCCACGGATCAAGGACGGACGTGGGTGCGGCGCGGTGGCGTGGCCTTCCCGGACACGGCCTTCGACGAGCATATGATCGTCGAGCGCAACGACGGCAGCCTGTGGATGCTGGCGCGCACCAGGTCCGGCATCAGCGAGAGCGTCTCCAGAGACAAGGGCGCCACCTGGAGCGCGCCACAGCCGTCGGCGATCCAGAACTGCAGCGCGCGGTTCTTCGTTCGCCGCCTGGCCTCGGGCAAACTGCTGCTGGTGAAAAATGGGCCGATCGACGTGCGCCTGCCGCGCCGTTCGAGCATGACGGCTTTCCTTTCGGACGACGACGGGCGCACGTGGGGCAAGGGACTGTTGCTGGACGACCGCGCGCTGGTGTCCTATCCCGACGGTTTCCAATCGCCCGACGGCACGATCTATATCCTCTACGATTGGAACCGGCACACCGACGCCGAGATCCTGCTGGTCAAGTTCACGGAAGAGGACATTCGCCAGCAGCGGAAGATCGTGCGGACCGTGGTCAACAAGGCCCACGCGCCCCACTTGCCCAAGTCGATCGTCCCCGATCCGCGTTGGACGGCCCAGGCGGCCGAGGATGCCAAGCAGGACTTCACCAGCATTGCCTACGACGGCGTGACGCCGAACAAGATGGTCTGCGACACCACGCTCCGCGAACTGCCCGACGGCTCGTGGATCCTGTTCATTCTGGCTGGCGGCGATACCGAGCCCTCGCCGCTGAATTACACCGGCGTGACGCGGAGCCAGGACCGGGGCAAGACCTGGACCGCGCTGGCGCGTTTCGACGTGGGATTTCCCCGGGAAGGCAAGACCATTGGCCAGGGCCCGACGGAACTGATGATTCTCGGCAACCGGGCCACGCTGTTCTTCTCCACGCACTCCAAACATTGGGCCAACGACTGGCGCTCCTGGAGCCTGTACAGCGACGACAGTTTCCGCACGTGGAGCCAGCCGGCGGAAGTCCCGGGCCGATTGCAGAACCGCACCTTCATCCGCAACCACATCGTCACCGAGGATGGCCGCATTGTGCTGCCTTTTCAACACTACATTGGCCCCGAGGACCAGCAGGACCGGCCGCCGCTGGAGCGCGATTTCACTAATCCACGCAACGGTGTGCTCATCAGCAGCGACCGCGGCCAGACCTGGACCGAGCACGGCGACATCCGGCTGACGCCCCACGATCGCTATTTCGGCTGGGCCGAAAACAACATCGTGGCACTGGGCCGGAAGCGGATGGTGATGCTGATCCGGGCCGACCGGCTGGGCGGAGTGCTGTTCCGCGCCGAATCCAAGGATGGCGGCCAGACCTGGCCCGAGTATGCCAGCGTGACCGAGATTCCCAACCCGGGCAGCAAGGCCACGCTGTACAGTCTGGGCGGCAACGCGGTGGCATTGCTGCACAATCCCAACAGCAAGCACCGCAGCCCCATGGCCCTGTGGATCAGCTTCGACGGCATGCAGACCTGGCCCTACCAGCGCGTGCTGCAGAAGGAGTCGTGCGACGGGCCCAAGGGGCGCATGAACTACCCGGACGGCTTCGTGAGCCGGGACCGGCAGTGGCTGCACTTCGCTTTCGACGACAACCGGCACCGCGCCGTACACTACTCGGCGAAGCTCCCCCCCTTGCCGGCCGAGACGCGTTGATGGATGCCGGCGCAGTGCATGATCGCTGTACCGTGTTGTCTTGACCGCCTGTTGGTCGGTCAAACGCATCACAAGTGCAGAGATCCGCTACAATAGAGAGAGCATCCGAGGCGTCATAGCGCATGGAATGGCGTTACGGCCTGGCCGCTCACAAGGTCATTGCCCTGGATGCCGGGCATGTGTGCCAGAACCTGTACCTGGCCCGCCATGCGATCGGCGCAGGCACGTGCGCGGTGGCCGCCTATGACCAGCAGCGGCTGGATCAACTGCTGGGCGTGGACGGCGAAGAGGAGTACGCGATCTACCTGGCCCCGGTGGGTAAGGTGTAGCCGAGGCGCTCCCCAACTTTGATCCAAGTTGAAGGTTAGCCAACAGGCACACACACCACACCGCTTTCGGTGGCCACGGGCAGTACAGCTACGGCATTGTCTTTCCGGCCCCCAATAGCCCTCGTCACAGCCTTTTCCCGGCGATTCTGGGCAGCAGTTCCCGTTGTGGCATCCGGGCTCTTGCTGCGCGCGTGCCAATGCGTTATGCATAGGGTTGCCGCCGGCGCGCCCATGGTCGTGTTGGCCGATTCCGGTGCAGATCACGATCGCTGTGCCCTGCGGTTGGTGCGCAACTACGGACGAACCCAGGCACGGTGGAGCCTTTCTCAAGCGGGGGGGAACCATGAGTGATCGAATGACTCGACGTGCGTTTTCCAAGGCGAGCGTGGCGGCGACGTTGGGACTTTCCGCCCTGCAAGCGACCAAGGTTCAGGGCGCAAACGATCGCGTGCGACTGGGGGTGATCGGCACGGGCAACCGCGGTTGCCAGGTGATGGACTTCTTTCTGAAACACGCCGACGTCGAAGTGCCCGCCCTGTGCGACGTCTCGCGCTCGATTGTAGATGCGGCCAACGCCAAGCACCTCGGCGGCAAGGCCGAGGTCTACAGCGACTTCCGCAAGATCATCGATCGCAAGGACATCGACGCCGTGCTGATCGCCACGCCCGATCATTGGCACGCCATCCAGACCGTCATGGCCTGCAATGCGGGCAAAGACGTGTACTGCGAAAAGCCTTTGTCGAAGACGATCCACGAAGGGCGGCGCATGGTCGAAGCGGCCCGGCGCAACAAGCGCGTGGTACAAATGGGCACGCACCGGCGTTCCGGCGAGGCATATATCGAGGCCGCCAAGCTGATCGCCTCGGGCAAGCTGGGCAAGATCACCGTGGCGCGCGCCTTCGACACCACGAACATGTATCCGCTGGGGATCGGCAAGGCGGGGCCCAGCGATCCGCCCGCCGATTTGGACTGGGACATGTGGTTGGGGCCGCGGCCGATGCGTCAATACCAGGCGACGATCACGCCCTTCAAGTTCCGCTGGTGGGATCTGTATGCTACGCGGTTTGCCGACAACGGAGTCCACTTTCTGGATCTGATGCGGTGGCTGACCGGCGACGAACTGGGGCCGACGCGGATTTCGGCCCTCGGCGGCCGCTTCGCCGTAGAGGACGACCGGACCATTCCCGACGTGATGGAAGGCCTGTTCCAGTTCGCGTCCGGCCGTCTGTTGAGCTTCGCGCAGTACGAGACCAGCGGCAATCGGGCCATGCCGCGGCCGGCACTGGCTGAGTATCGCGGGACGCTGGGGGCTCTGTATGCCAACGACAACTCGTTTGAGGTCTTGACCGAGCGCGGGGGCCGGTATCAAGACGATCGCACGCCGCGCGCCGAGTCCGTCACGCGCCAATTCAAGGAAGGCTACGGCCAGCACGTGCGCGACCATACGCGCAACTTCCTGGACTGCATGAAATCGCGCGCCAAGCCCAATGCTGACGTGGAGATCGGCCACCGCTCGACGAGCATGGCCCTGTTGGCCAATATCTCGCTGGCCACCGAATCGACCATCCACTGGGACCCGCAGCGCGAGCTTGTGACCAACAACGCGGAGGCCAACAAGCTGCTGCACTACGAGTATCGCAAGCCATGGACGCTGGACTGAAGACGGGTGCTTCGCTCGCGGGTTCTTGTTGAACCGCGTAAGCCAAGCTCTCTGAACCAGGATCGCCATCTTCAACTGCGCTGGACGAGGCATGACACGCAAATGTTGTTTCGCGTTGTTGATGGGGCTAGCGAACCTCGCGCCCATCGCTCTAGGGCAATCCACGCCTTCGGTGGCGCCAGAACGGCCGGCGACGACGATCGAGATTCAGACGGCCGACTGCCAGTGGACCGCCGGCGAGCGTCTGACGCTCGACGAAGATCCGCAACCCACACCGGACGGCGAAAAAGCCCTGCTCGTGCGCGTGTCCGGCCCCGCGTCGCCCAAGGAGCCCTATGCCGAGAAATACTCGCTGACGGGGCGCATCTTGGACGGTCGTTTGCCGACAGACGCGCAGGGCGCCTGGATCAAGAAAATCAGCTTCTGGTTCAAGTCGGATCCGGTGTCCGACGCAGCGCTATTGCTCGTCGTGCGCAAGGGCTATGGGGATCGCGTGCCGCTCAAACCGGCCGGCTGGCGCAAGGTGGAAATCAGCCGCTGGGGGCCTGACCGGCTGCTGGTCCACGATCTGCGCGAAATGGCCCTGCGCACCGCCGCCGTGCCCGATGGGAACCGGTTCTCGCTGGGCCCCCTGCGGATCGAGCTGACCACCGCGGCTGCCGAGGCGGCGCGCTGGAAACCGGCCAACGGTGGCCAGTTCACGATCAACGGCCTGTGGTGGCTGCAGGAGAACCAGGGCGCGTATCGGCGCTTGCCGCTGCGTCCCGAGTTGCAGCAACAGGTCGACGCACGCGTGTGGAAGTATGCTGACTACCCGACGGGCGGACGGGTGCGATTTCGGACCGATTCGGCCACGATCGGGCTGCGCATCGACCACGGCGGGGACTCGCTGGCCTGGCGCGAATTGAGTGTGATGGCCATGGCGGGCATCGAACTATACGAGGGTCCCCCGGGCCAGATGGTGTTTCGGCAGATCTCCCGGCCGGCCAGCGGCAGCGAGCCCTACGAGGTGCGATTCGGCCCCTTCGGCGAGCGCCGGCAACGCGAGTTCACGCTGTATCTGCCCATGTATGCCCAGCTCAAGTCGCTGGACATCGAGCTGGAGCCAAACGCGAGCCTCACCCCGCCCACATGCTTTGCCATCGACAAGCCGGTGGTGTTCTACGGCACGTCGTTCATCCAGGGCGGCTGCGCCTCGCGCGCGTCGATGAACCTGCCGTCCCTGGTTGGACGCCGGCTGGGCATCGACATCATCAACCTGGGTTTTGCCGGCGATGGACGCTGCGAGCCGGCGGTCGCGCAACTGATGAGCGAGATCGACGCGGCCTGCTTTGTGATGGGCCCGATCCTCAACAACCTGGAGGTCATGCGCGAGAACTATCCACGCTTCGTCGGCCAACTGCGGCGCGCCTGGCCGGAGCGGCCCATTTTGCTGATGAGCCGTTTGCACAGCCAGGGGCAGGCCGAGCCTTACGAGGTGAATGCGCTGGTGCGCGAGGTGTTTGACGCGATGCGCGCCGGCGGCGACCGGAATGTGCATTGGTTCGATTCCTTCGTGCTCTACAAGGACGGAAGCGAGCATCCGACCGTCGAAGGCCTGCACCCCAGCGACCTGGGCTTCACCATGATCGCCGGCGCCCTGAGCCCCGCGCTGGCCAAGATCCTGAAAACACCGCTGCGCGTGGAGTGATTTCTTCGGAGCGCGGCGCTGCGTGCCAGCCGGCTCTTTGACCGTATCCAGTTTCTTCCTTCCTTCTTCGATGGGACTGTCGCCATGAAATCAACCAGAACCGACCCGGTCGAACTGCGGTGCACCCGGATCTTGCTGCCCACGGCAGTCTTGCTGCTGATCGCCACGCTTTGCCCGGCGCAGCCGAGCGGCGCGCAGAAGAAGGACACGGCCTTGGCGCCTCCCAAGAACTTCAAGTCCAAGCTCGCGCCGGGCTACACCATCCCCATCGTGGACATCAGCGGCGAGAAGCAGCGGCAGGTGATCGTCGACCGCGAGCCGGGCCAATACCTGGGCCATCCGACCACCGTGCTGCTGGAAGACGGCAAGACGATGCTCACCGTGTACCCGAAGGGGCATGGACGCGGGGCGATCGTCTACAAGCGGAGCAACGACGGCGGGCTGACCTGGAGCGACCGGCTGCCCACGCCGGCCAGTTGGGCCACGTCGCTGGAAGTGCCGACGCTGCACCGCGTGGTCGACGCGGCCGGCAAGAAGCGGATCATCATGTTCAGCGGCCTGTATCCGATCCGCATGGCGGTCACCGAAGACGATGGCGCGACGTGGAGCGAATTGCAGCCCATCGGCAAGTTCGGCGGCGTGGTCACGATGGCCACCGTGATCGAAACGAAGACCGGGCCGGGCCATTACCTGGCCTTCTTCCACGACGATGGGCGGTTCATTCGCGGCGGCGATCAGTCGCGGTACACGGTCAAGAGCCCGCACAGCGACCACACCTCTTCGGCAGCCAAGCCTTGGCGATTCTGGGTTTACACCACGCTTTCCACCGACGGCGGCCTGACCTGGAGCGTGCCGGCGCCGATCGCCATGCTGCCCGACGCCAGTCTCTGCGAGCCGGGCGTGGTGCGTTCGCCGGACGGCAAGCAGATTGCCGTGCTGCTGCGTGAGAACTCGCGGAAGTACAACTCGTTCGTGATCTTCAGCGACGATGAAGGCCTGACGTGGAGCGAGCCGCGCGAGTTGCCCGCGGCCCTGACCGGCGACCGCCATGTAGGCAAGTACGCCCCGGACGGCCGGTTGTTTGTGAGCTTCCGCGACACCACGCACGTCAGCCCCACCAAGGGCGACTGGGTGGGCTGGGTGGGCACGTACGACGATATCGTCCAGGGCAAGGAAGGGCAGTACCGCGTGCGGATCATGGACAACACCAAGGGGGCCGACTGCACCTATCCCGGCGTCGAGCTATTGCCGGACGGCGCCTTTGTGACCACGACCTACGGCCACTGGACCGAAGGCGAACCGGCCTACGTTGTCAGCGTGCGATTCAAACTGCAGGAATTGGACCAGAAGCTGAATCCGTGAGAATTCGGTGCAGGACTCGCCCGAACGGACACCCTCGCCGGAACGCATCACAACCGCGAGAGACTCATCGTAAGGGATGGATCACCGCCATGCGTGTAACGCGACGCGCGCTTTCAATCTTGGCCTGGGTGTTGCTGGGGATGTGGGGGGCAGGATCACCGGCCGGAGCCGCAAGCAAAGGCGAGACGGTGGTCTTCGTCAGCCAGGGACTGCCGCATGCCGTCAAGTTCCTGGGACCGGAGTGGGTCCACAAGGACGGCGCGCTGGAAAGCGTGGGGGATGGAAAGAACGTGAACCGGCTCTTGGCTGGACGCTTCATCGAGGCCGGCGATTTCCACGTTCGCGCCAGACTCACGGTGCACAAGCTTGCCAAGAGCGCCGCCTCGCTTCGCATGGGAATGAAGGACGCGGCCATCTTCGGCTTCGAGGGTGGACACGGCCAGATGTACGTGGCCGGGCCGTTCTTCAACACCGATCCCGAAAGGGGCAAACTCGGCGATCCTTCGGCCTATATCCAGGATGGGAAGCCGTTCACCGTCGAGTTGCTTCGAGAGGGGGACCAGTTCCGGATTCTCATCGACGGCAAGGAGGTCCGCAAGCAAACGGTCGGCACAGGCGCTGTCGGACCCGTGGGATTCGTGCCGATTCGCAGCCAAATGCGCGTTGAGGAGTTTTCGGCCACGGCCAACTTCGCGCCCTTTGGGACGGTGTTGCTGCCATCCACGGCGCGCGTGGACGGGGTGCGCAACATTACTATCCATCCCAAAGTGACCGAGATGCCCGATCTGAAGCTGGGGCCTTTTGTGCGTCTGAGCGACGGCGGCATTCTGGCCGCCGAACAGCGCACCGCGCTGGTCACCCATGATGACGGAAGGACATGGAAGCCGTACCCGATCTTTGGCAAGGATGCCCCCTTCCAGATCAAGCCGGAACGGGTCCTGATGCGTCTGCGAAGCGGGGTGATCCTCTTGGTTTTCAACAACTGGGCGGTGGAGAACATCAGTTGGGACTACCAGGCGAACAAACCTCGTCCCGACATGCACCGTCCGACCTACGTAGTCCGCAGCCTGGATGAAGGCCGGACATGGCAAGATTTGCAGCAAGTCTACGACGGTTACTGCGGGGCCCTGCGCGACGCCATTCAGACCCGCGACGGCAGCGTGGTGATCATGGGGCAGGAACTGTTGTTCGATGAAGGGCGCAACGCCTCGCGCGCGTACGTATCCAAAGATGACGGGCTGACCTGGACCAAGGCCAAGCACTTGGACATCGGCACGGAGCGCGGCGATCATTCGGGCACCATCGAAGGCACCCTGGAACAGCTCAGAGACGGTCGACTATGGGTGCTGCTCCGCACATACCACGGGTACTTCTATGAATGCTTTTCCAGCGACGAGGGCCTGAATTGGACTCTTCCCCCGACACGATCGAAGATCACCTCGACTGGTTCACCGGGCATGCTGAAACGTCTGCAGAGCGGGCGACTGGTGCTGTTCTGGAGTGCGATTCCCAACGAGGGCTTCAAACGCCGGGAGGAGCTATCGGTCGCCTTCTCGGACGACGATGGGCAGACGTGGACGCGGCCCGTGGTCATTGCGCGCAATCCGACAGGCCGCGTCTCGTACCCCTATCTCTTCGAGTACGCGCCCGGTGTGCTGTGGGTGACCACCATGCAGGGCCATTTCCGCGGCAGCCTGAAGGAAGCCGACTTCTACGCGGAGGCCAAGAGCAACGCACCGTTACCGGCGTTCTACAAGAGCCGCGAACTCCAGGCCGATGAGGCCGCAGCGGCGAAGATGGCCAGGTGATCTCTCTCGTGGAGAGTCGGCTTGATGCAGGGCGGTTGTTGACCGGCCGCGATGCGAGCCCGATCGCCGGTCTGCCCCGCAAGTCACTTCCTTGGGCGACGCAGGCTCTTGCGAGCCCGGCGGCGGTACCAGAAGATGCCGGCCAAGGCCATGCAACCGCTGCCCAAGGCCGCCAACGTGCCTGGCTCCGGCACAACGTTGATCGTGGCCAGGACCAGGTCCGAGCCGACGTTGTTGAAGCTGTACTCGTTGCCATCCACATCGGTGTACGAACTGCGACTGGCACTCGCGATGAGTTGGAAGCTCCCCAGCGCATCGCTCGAAGCAAACGTGAGGTCAAACAGGTTCAACCCGGACTCGGGGACAACAATGTTCACGTAGCCGTCACTCTCGTTGGCAATTGCCGTGTAATTGGCGTTGTAAGTAATCCGGGGCTCGCCTGCCGGATCGGTGAACACCGGGTTCGTCGCCGGATTGGTGGCAGAGCCAATGCCGAGGGTCCCGTTGCCCGAAAGCAACGCCATCCTCAGCGACACCGTGTAGCCCCAGAAGTCGCCAGCGCCGGGGGGCGAGGCGTTCTCCACTCCAAGGGTGAGGGTTCCAGAACCCGATGGACTGCTCGAACGGTCCCAGGTCAGCGTCGGCGCCGACGAGGTCAGGTTGACCATCTCCCCGAAGGCGACGCTCGCAAAAACCACCGCGCAGACAGAGGCGGACAAACCACATCGGACGAGCCTGGCGACCATAACAGTTCACCTCCAGAAGACCTGCTAAGTTACACACCTCAGTGTAGTTGGCACCCAACCTGATTACTATCCCCAAATCCGAACGAATGATCGTTATCCAGTATGGACACAACACATTTCTACGCAATCGGTTACGCTCTTCTTTCGAGCCGCTTTTCAACGGCACTTCCGGTCACCACGTAGACTGCCGTTGGCAATCAGGGACCGGTCTCTAAACGACAGCTTGATCACTCAGGTCACTTGGCAGGACAGCCTGCCAGAAATCGACCCCGTCGAGCACCCGATCCGTGGCCAGGGCCAGTTGGTCGCTGGAATCGCTGGCCAACACGGGCGACTCGCCTGGCACAATCCCGACCAGTTGGGAGACTGGCGTCTCCGCAGGGCTTGCCATGCTGCCCAAGGCAAAACAGGCCCCCGCGTCCAAAGCAAGGTCCACAGCCAGGACAGCGCCTCGTGCGGCTTCGATCGGCGAGGTCAGAGCCTGCCCCAGGTCGATCGCGCCGGCCGACGCGGTCAACACCAGGGGCTGCACGACATTGCTGACTGTGACGCTGGCCGGCGATTGCAGCACCGGCGCGGAGGTATAGCTCACGATGCAGCCGGTCACGGCGGCGGCGTTCACCGTGCCGATGTTCAAAACGCCGCCAGTCGTGGCGGAGGTTTCCGGCACGCCGCTAGTCACGACCAACGAGATCGGCAGAATGCTGGCCGGCGGCGAGATGAGTTGCGCCGTGTTGACCAGCGTGAACGGAGCCGACACCACGGGTGCAGACAAGAAGCTCGGCGACAAGGTGACGGTCGCATCGCTGGAGGTCACCGCCGGTGCGACGATCAAGGTCGACGACTCCGCAACCGGTGTCGTCGCAACCGTCGCAGTCGTTGTGTCGACCGACAGGAGCATGGTGGTGCCCGGCGGGACCGTCGTGACGAGGCTTTCGGTGCTCACGCTCTGCGTACTCAAGCTCTCCGTAATCAGCCCTTCCACAATCACGCTCTGCGTAGCCGTCTCCGGTTCCGGCAAGACCGGCTCGTCAAAGTCGATCAGGAAGAACATCTCCCGGTTGCGCACCAGGGCCACGTCCGTGCTGTTGACCATGCCCGAGCCGTTCAGGTCGCGGCGATAGTTCGTGGTGTCGGTATCGCCCATGCCCCGGTTGCGGACCACGGCCACGTCGGTGCTGTTCACCCCGGCGCTGAGGTTCACATCGCCCGGCAACAGGTTGAAGCGGAAGTTGCAGTCCCCGCCAGCCACGCCATTGCCCGAGTTGGCGTAGGTCGTCGTGCTGGTCGTCCATTCCCCATCCAGGGCATTGCCGGCCAGGTCGGCGGTCAGGTCCGACTCCAAGGCGATCCAATACTTGTTGGCCCCCAGGGTGGCGAAGGTCCACTGGTAGGTGCTGGCGTCGATAGCGGCAAAGCCGGTGGAGGCGACGGTCGCATTGAGCGAGTTGTAGAGCGTGAGGCTGTTTTGCGCGACCGTGGCCGATTCGCTGAAGCTGATCCGCAGGGTGTTCACATTGGACCAGGTGACCGTGCTGGTTTTGGCCAGTTGATCCGCGCCATCGACCAGCCGATAGCCCAGTTCCGCATCCCCCACGCCGGCCGATTCCAGGACGTCGAGGAAGGGCTGTTTCCAGGCACTGCCGGCGGCGTAGATGCCGGTCAACCTGGTCGCGCCGGTATCGACCTGAATGACCAGGCCCGAAGAGTCCAGCGACTCCGTGCCGCCTGCCTCGGCCTGCCGGGCCGTGATGGTGTGGCTGCCGTCGGCCAGGTCGACGGTCCCGCTGGTG
>CALARR010000437.1 GCA_937889015.1 uncultured Planctomycetales bacterium
ACTTTGGCCGCCATGCCGACGATCATCAGGCTGATGAAACCAACCGTGATCGCATGGCGAATCGCGCCGTAGTAGGCATGGGAGAAGCCAATCTGAGCGGCTGCGCTCTCCGGTGCCAGCCACGGCAGCAGGCCGTATTGGTAGGCAGGCAACAACACGAGCATCGCCAACGAGACAAAGAGCCAAAGATAGGCGGCGCGGAGGAACTTCAGGCTGCGGTCGGATTCCAGCGGCCGGGAGAACAGCCGCCAGCCGAGAACGAGAACGGTCACGCCGCCGGCCATCAGCAGCACCGATGCGTACCACAGCAGCGCCCAATAGTGGTTGATCGTTCGCATCGTCACCAATCCAAGTACGATTCCCACGATTGCGGCGTTGATCGCGGGCAAGGCGGCGAGACTGACTCGCCGGTTCGGCTCGGGGAAACCATAGAAGTAATGGAAGACCCGCTGACTGACGCCCAGGATCATCAGCATGGCGAAGCCGTGGATTTGGATTTCGCGGAGCGGCCCCTGCCAGGTCGCCACAAGTTGCAGCAAGTGTTCCCGGTCGGGAGCCAGGAGTGTTGCGCTGAAGTAGACCGTTTCATACACGGCCTGGACGAAGAACCAGGCTAATGCGGATAGGATGTAGTAGTCGAAGAACTCCAATCCTCGCTCGGCGCTTCGCAGCGTGGCGACGATGATCCAGACGAAGATTCCGATGGCCGCCACTTCAGCCAACGAGGCCGCGACCGCGGGCACGCCGGCCCAAGGCCACCAGGTCGTGAGCGGCTGAAGCACCGAGCGGCAGACCAGCCCTCCAAGCATCAGCCAGAGTGTCGCGTGGGCCAATCGAGGATGGGCGAGACTGGTGTGCTTGAATCGTGGGAAAGCCTGCAAGGCGAAGCCCATCACGAACAGCCCCACCCAGCCGAAGATTTGGGCGTGGCCGTGAGCGTTGACTTCCTGAAGGCTCGCCGCCGTGAACGAGCCGGACCAGGCGATCCGCAGCAAGAGGATCACGCCCCAGGCCGCCCCCAGCGTGAGCACGACCGCGATGCCGGCGCGAAAGAAAGGGCGGTAGATGGTGTCGGCCAGCGTCTCGCTGAAAGCAGACTGGCCCGGTTGCTCGGCGTCGCCCGATTCAATCGCCTCACGAATCTCCCGAAGCAATTGGTCCAACGGCACATCATGGGCGCGGGCAAAGAACTCCAACGATTCGTGCGGCCCGAACTCGCCGCCGCAGCCGCGCAGGCCGTAGCGATCCAACACCGGCCGCGCCTGCGGAGTGGCGCGAAGCAGGTCAGGAATCATTGTCTGGCCGTCAAGTGCAATGGATGGATCGGTCATGGCGTAACGAGTTGTTGAGACGCACATCAATGTGCTATTCTAGGGCAACTTCGGCAAGAGTCCTTGTACACGACTGAAAATGCGTGCCACGTCGGTCATTTCCCTTCAGTAGCGTTGTCTATCATTGTCCACGGCAGCCTTTGGCTACGCCAAGGATCACGGCCAGACTAAGCTCTACGTCCTCTTCCGTCGTCGCCCAGGACGAGATGCTGATTCGCATCGCGGCTTTTCCTCGCCACTCCGTTTCCCCGCACCAGCAGGTGCCCTCCTCCTGGACACCTGCGATGACCAGCCTGGTCATTTGGTCGCTCCCGAAAGAGACGAGCACTTGGTTGAGCACCACATCGTTGAGAATCTCGTAACCTGCGCGGCGCAAGCCATCGGCGAAGCGAGATGCGTGACGGCAGGTTCGCTCCACGAGTTCCGCCACGCCAGATCGGCCCAGCGACATGAGGGCCGCCCAGATTTCCACCGCGCGTGCCCGCCGTGATGCTTCCGGGGTGTACTGCCAGGGCTCCCGGCCGCCGGCATCGGGCAAGTAGGCAACCGGCGGCATCATCGCTGCGCGGAGCGATTCTCCATCGCGGACGAAGGCCAGCCCGCTGTCGTAAGGGACATTCAGCCACTTGTGAGCGTCGGTAGCCCAGGAATCAGCATCCGCCACCCCCGCGACGAGATGTGCCCGCGCCGGCGCTGCCGCTGCCCAAAGGCCGAACGCGCCGTCGATGTGGACCCATGCCCCCGCGGCGTGTGCGGCGGCGCAGATTTCCACCGCGGGGTCGAAAGCACCGGTATTCACCTGCCCCGCCTGGAGACAGACGATCGCCGGTCCTTCGATCGACGGCAAGGCGTCGGCACGCATCCTCCCTTGTTCGTCCGCGGGGACTTGCACGACTTGGCGATGGCCCAGCCCCAGCATTCCGATTGCTTTAAGGAGAGTGGGGTGAGCGTCCTCGCTCGCGACGAGGGTAATGCGAGGGGCACCAAACAAGCCATCGGCCTCGACATCCCATCCGGCACGTTTCAGCAGTGCGTGTCTGGCAGCCGCCAGGGCGGCAAAATTGGCCATCGTGGCTCCCGTCACGATCGCTCCACCGCATCTCGATGGCAGGCCCAAGAGTTCCACGAGCCAGCCGAGCACAATCTCCTCCAGGCGCGCAGCGACAGGGGAACTTGCGTTGCACATCGCATTCTGATCCCAAGCCCCGGCGAGCCAACTCGCCGCTAACGCAGCGGGCAACGAGCCTCCAACCACAAACCCGAAGTACCGACCGCCCACGGTGGCGACGGTTGCCGGCGATCCCAGCCGATCAAGCAATTCCAGAGTCTTTTCGGCGGGGGTCGGATTCTCCGGCAACGGACCCTCCAAATCACGCAGCCGCTCGACATCTGTAATGGTGGGAGCGACGCGGCGGGTTCCGATGGCAGCCAAACAGGTAATCGCCCGGCTGGCAGCTTCGCGGAGGAGATCATCCATCATTGTGCGCCCTCATCGTGCCGAAGATGTACCAAGCCACGCGAACACGACTCATTATTCTACTCCCCCGTGCAGCCATCCAATGCCTGTTGGAGATCAGCAATCACGTCGTCAGGATGTTCGATGCCGACCGACAGCCGGATCAATCCCGGCGGAATGCCGGCTCGGCGGAGTTCGTCGTCGCTCAGCAGCGAATGCGACATCGAGGCGGGATGCTCCACCAGCGTCTCGACCCCGCCCAAGCTGACCGCGAGCACCGCCAGCCGTGTGGACTCGACGAAGCGGACGCCTGCCTCGCGGCCACCTCGCAACTCGAAGCTGAGCATCCCGCCATAACCGGTCATTTGGCGTGCAGCCAGCCCATGTTGCGGGTGGCTCGGCAGTCCGGGGTAGAGCACACGTGACACCGCTGGGTGTGACTCAAGCGTCTGTGCAATGGCCAAGGCGTTATGGTTATGTCGCTCCATGCGAACGGCGAGGGTCTTGATGCCTCGCAAGACGAGCCACGCCGCAAACGGGTCGAGCGTACCGCCCAGCAAAGTCCGTTTCAGCCAGAGGGCTTCTGCCACCTCGCTGCCGCACACCGCACAGCCGGCCAAAACGTCCGAATGGCCGCCGAGGTATTTCGTAGCGCTGTGCAGCACCACGTCGGCCCCCAGGGACAGTGGCCGCTGGTTGTACGGAGTGGCAAACGTATTGTCCACTACGGTGAGAGTCCCGTGCGTCTTGGCGATCTGGCACACGGCAGCCAGGTCGGTCAAGAGCATCATCGGGTTGCTTGGCGTTTCGAGATAGAACAGCCTTGTCTCTGAGCGAACCGCCGCGGCGAAGGCGTCTGCGTCGGTCGCATCTACGAAATCGACCTTTACTCCAAGTTCTTGGAAGTCGTGGCTGAGGAGCTTCGCCGTGGCCGTGTAGAGCGAATTGCCGGCCACAACATGATCCCCCGGCTTTAGGAGGGTGAGCAGCGTCGCGCTTACGGCGGCCATCCCAGACGCGAAACTCAGTGCCCGCTCTCCGCCCTCCAAGTCAGCGGCGACTTTTTCCAGGACTTCAACCGTGGGATTGCCGTAGCGTGTGTAGAACGTGGCGGGGCTGATCTCGACAGAGTGCTGCGCTACCGAGTCTGCCTCGGTCGCCCGGAACGTCGAAGTCTGATAAACGGGAGTTGCCACGGGCTCCAATTCGAGGCATGGCGCGGGATGATGGACTGCCCGAGTATCAAAGGACCAGTGGGCCTGTGCTTGTTTTGGCATAAGATGGCTTCCTGTCGTTATTGCGCGTCGAAGCGATTCGCCTCCTGTGCTATCCTGCCCTGATCGGCAGCGAGGTCGGTTATCCTTTATCCTGCGCTCGCCGTTTCGCTTCTTCCCTCGCACGAATGCGTTCCTCGACTGGAACGGCGAACACCGAGTTCTTCGAGAGGACGCAGCCCGGACGCCCAGGGACGCAATCAGTCTGGAGTCTCATGCAGTATTCACGCTGAATCTCGAAATGCGGGCACGAGAACGAACTCATGTGGCTTCCTTTGAATTCCCGGCTTTCGTGATTGCCCCGTCTTCCATTTCGTAAATCGTGTCGAATACTTCGAGCGTGCGGTGATCGTGCGTCACCACGATCACGCCGGCCCCGTGCTCGTGCGCCACCGCGCGGAAAAGCTCCATCACTTGCCGGCCGCGCTGGCTGTCCAGGGCCGCGGTCGGCTCGTCGGCCAGAATCACGCTCGGGTCGTTGGCCAGCGCGCGGGCGACGGCGACCCTTTGCTGCTGTCCGCCCGAGAGCATCGACGGCCGGTTCTCGGCACGATCGCCGACACCAAGTTCCTCCAGTAACTCCGCAGCTCGACGCCGCGCATAGCGTGGACTCGCACCGTTCAATTCCAGCGCGACCTGGACGTTTTCGCGCGCGGACAAAAATGGGATCAGGTTGGACTTCTGGAAGATAAACCCGATATGTTGCCGTCGGAAACTACGCACGTTGACGAGGGAACTAGGGCCATCCAGAACGAGCACGCCGCCAATGAGGATTTGCCCCGAGGTCGGCGGGTTGATGAGTCCGACTGCGGTCAGAAACGTGGACTTGCCTGACCCACTGGGGCCTAGCAGGGCTATCACTTCACCACGGCGGACGGCCAAGGAGGCGTTGCGCATGGCGACCACCTCGGTGTTTCCGCTACCGTACACCTTGATGAGTCGTCGCGTCTCGATTGCCGGAGCATCCGCCATTGAAGTGTCACCCCATCAAAGCCTCATTCGGCTGGACCCGCATCGCCCGCCAAATGCCCAGGAAACTGGATAGCACGGAAATCCCGAGCACGATGATCGCCAGTTGCAGCAAGTCCTCGTTGGTGACGACCACGCGCCTCGGGAAGTGCGGGAACAATTTCTGACCGACGAGATAGGCGACCCCATAGCCGAGCCCGCCCAAGAATATCGCCTGCTGAAGGATCATAAGCAGGATCGTCCGGTTGGGAGCCCCGATCAACTTCAACAGCGCGATCGAGTGCAGCTTGTCGAGCGTCAACGTGTAGAGGATCAGTGCCATAATGATGGCCGCGATCACGGTCAACAGGGCGCGGAACATCCCCAACTGCCTTCGCGCCTTGTCCACCATCCCCTGCACGAGCAACTCCTCTTCGCCGGCTTTCGCGAAGACCGAGATGTCCGGCCATGCGGAAATGGTGGCTGCCACCGCAGCCGGGTCTGCGCCGGAGGAAACCCGGACCACCACCGCGCTGAGTTCCGGGGTGGCCACTGCGGGCAAGTCTGCCGTGGGGCGGGCGAGTTGCTCGGTCAACAGCGGTTGGCTCAGGAACATATCGTCCGTCGCGCTGCGTCGTCCGCGCGCGGCGCGTTCCAGTCGTATCGCCTCGCCCGAGTTATCGAATTGCACTGCCTGCGAGTCCCACACGCTGAGGAAGGCCATGCCTTCACCGTTGGTGCTCACCATGCCGTCGGTAATGCCGACAATCCGATAAGTCTCCTTGCCGAGCTTGATTCGCTCATCGAGCCGCAATCCCAGGGTCTTGTCGGCCACCATCTCGTAATGGTTTTGCGCCAAGGGCCTCCCGGCCATCAGCGGCAGCCACTCCCCCTTATCCAAAGGCCAACTCAGGCCAAGGATCGCCATTCGCAAGGGACGGCCGTTGTGTTCCCGCTGGATCGTGTTGAAGACAAACTCCCGAGCGGATGCCACGCCAGGAACGGATAGGACGCGATAGACGAGCGCCTTGGGCACTCGCGAAACCTCGGCGAAAGGCCCGCGGGTGTCACGCTGGACGACCCACAACTCGGCACCGATTCGCTCGACAAGCAGCGTGGCATCTTCGATCAGGCCGCGGTAGATGCCCGCCATCCCCATCACGGTCATCAACAGCATCCCGATGCCCACGATGGTCAAGGCGAAGCGACCGAGGTTGTGTTGAATGTCTTTGGCAGCGAGGTTCATGGCGTCGAAACCCTCCGACCTTCGATGCCCGTCATCTTGCCGTCGGCCGCAACGACAACCGATTCTCCGGCGTCCAAGCCGGCCGTGATTTCGACGGCCTCTTTGCCGCTGAGGCCGAGCTTCAGGTCGCGCCAAGTCGCGTACTGCCCCTGGCGGACGAGGACTCCGGCCTTGCCATCGCGCCAAAGAACATACTGGGCGGGCAAGACAGGCACTCCGGTCTTGCGGGCCGTCTCGACGTAGACTTCGGCACGCTGGCCCACGGCCCAGTTCTTCGGCAACTCAAGAACCAGAACATCCACCGTGAACTCCCTCGTTTCACGGTCGGTCTGCCGCCCCAACCTCGCGACTTCGCCGCGGTAGGCGCGATCGGCCTCGGAACGAAACACCACCCGTGCCGGCTGACCGACTGCAACGCGGGACATTTGGGTTTCATCGACCCAGGCGGTAATCCATAATTCCTTGGTCGAGATCAGAGTCAAAATTGCGGTTCCCGGAACGGCAATGTCGCCGGGATCGCGTTGCCGCTGAACGATCAGGCCATCGGACGGGGCAAGGACTTCGGTGTCCGTCAGGAGCGCCTTGCGGTAAGCGAGGTTCCTTTCCGCGGCGATCAGTTGTTTACGGCCTTCGATCAGCGCGGCATCAGCGCGGGCGAGCCCTGCTTGCGCCGTCTTCCAGTCGGCGGTGATTCTGTCGGCATCTTCCTGGCTGATGGCCCGCGTCGGGAGAAGG
>CALARR010000438.1 GCA_937889015.1 uncultured Planctomycetales bacterium
ATCAGGTTGGGAGAGGACTTGCACCTCCAAACTGTCAAACATGCTCGACAAACATAAAGAAGGCCAGTTGCGACGAATCGCAACTGGCCTTTCAAGGTGGAGGCGGCGGGGATCGAACCCGCGTCCCGCGGTATTTCCGTGAAAGCCTCTACGCGCGTAGTCGATGATTTGTATCTGACCGCACCAGACTCCCATCGACAGGATGCCGTTGCGGCGATCCGGGCACGGTTTTTAATCTCGGGCGTACCCAGCGTTGACCCAAGACGATCCGGATTTGGCGGCCGGCCATCAGACCCTTCCGGCTGGGGTCCAAAAGCCGGGGCTACCTGTTTTCTTAGGCAGCCAGAGCGAGATTGCTCTCAGCAAGTAATTAGGAAGTCAGCTTTTTAACGTGGCCAACTGACCAACCACGGCGCGCCACTTGCACTTCAGACTACCCGGTCGAATCCAATTCGCCCCCCTTGGTTGCTGAATCCGGCCCGGCCCGGGATGAACGCCCACCACGGAAACCGGTCCGGTCGAACTCGGTCTATTATACCCTCTGGGACGCGGCCAGCCACGCCCGCGCCCCAGGAGAACCGCAAGACCCGTCCCCAAACCGCTTGGCAGCCTAGTCTTGGCCGGTCGCCCCCCGTGGGTGCGAGCTCCGCGCGATGATCGGCCTGGTCAACGCAAGAACGACAGGCAGTCATAGATCTTACGGGGGGACTGGGTTTGATGTCGACCGTCAGAAGCCATGCTGGTCGTTCTCTCAGGGGCACCGAACGGGCTGAGCCGCCCCGGACCCAGGATTGCGTTGGCAGCGACTGTGGCCGACAGGGAAACGCGCATCGCACTCCGGCTTACGGGAGAAACGGGGCTGGCTCCGCCGTGCCTGCGTGCGAGACGCGCTTGGTTGATCTCTGCATGGTTCATAGCCCCGGCCGACCGTTGTTCGGCTTCAGGGTCGGACTTGCCTGAGAGGCAATAAAGGGGCGCGGTGCAGGATCGCCCCCTAGGAAATGGCGTGCCATTGTGCAATAATTCGGGTTTTCCAGTAGGCGATCGGTTCGGGGATAGGCCCGCTGGATCGCGGTGGGGGCGTCGGAGACTGGCATGTTCAAGAATATCAATGCAGCGGCGATCGGGGTTTCGGGGCATCAGAGTGAGATCATCGAACTGGCCCTGACCAACGGGTTTCAGGGGATGGACATCGATATTGGCGAGATTGCGACCCGAGTTCGGCTGCATGGGGCGGCCTACGCCAAGCGTTTGCTGGCGAGTGCCCGGTTGCGTCTGGGCGTCTTCGCGCTGCCGCTGGATCTAGGGTGCGACGACGCGACGTTCGAAAAGCGGCTGCAGAAACTGTCCGAATACTGCCAGGTGGCGGCCGATGTGGGGTGTACTCGTTGTGTCACCGCGGTTTCCCCGGCCAGCGATCAACGTCCCTACCACGAGAACTTCGAATTGCATCGGCGGCGGCTGGCCGAGGTCTGCAAGGTCTTGGCCCCGGCGGGAGTGCGGCTGGGAGTGGGGTTCTGCGCCGCCGAGTACTTGCGCAAAGGAAAGGCCTTCCAGTTCATTCATGACCTGGACGCCCTGTCGCTGTTGGTCAGCATGGCCGGCAGCAGCAACCTCGGGTTGCTGCTGGATGTGTGGGAAGTGTTTGTGGCGGGCGGGACGGTGGATGCGATCCGAAAACTCCCCGTGGAGCAGATCGTCGCCGTGGACCTGGCCAATCTGGCGGCAGGCGTGTCGGCGGCCGACTCCAACGAAGACAGCCGCTTGTTGCCCGGGGCCGAAGATGGCGCGATCGATGTGGGCGCCGTCTTGGCGGCACTGGCCCAAATGGGATACACCGGGCCGGTTACCCCCAAGCCCTCGCGCAACCTGCTGAAGAACCAGCGGCGCGAAGCCGTGGTTCGCGAAGTGGGCGAATCCTTGTCGCGCGTGTGGCGCGCGGCGGGCCTGGCTGCGCCGGGCCGTCCGATCGCACGCTCGGCGGCTTGTTGAGCCGGCTCTCTGATCGGGCTTCTGCCTACTCTGGCTGACCGTGGCGGCTCGGAGATGGGAACTCGCAGGTTCCGGCTTCGCAGCTCCGCCCGAACCATCGTCCCAGCCGAACTCGATGGCCCGCGAACACGCCATACAATCCGTCCAGGACTCCGCGGACGATTGGCAAACGTGTGGGTGCGACCAGCCAGCCCAGGCCGACGGCCTGATAGGCTTGGCGCAAGGCCTCGACACGCCGCACAACACGCCCATCGGGCAGGATGCCGTGCAAGACGCCTGCGACCTCTTGTCGCGTCAGCCCATAGCGGGCCGGGTCGAAGCCGATCGCGGCAATGTCCTCCAGGGCGAGCCGGCCGTGGCGGTCGCGGCGTTTCAGCCACTCGACTTCCCGGCGGCAAAAGGGGCACTCACCGTCGTACAGCAACTTGACTTGCCAGTCTGACATGGTCCTGCGCTCTGTGTCATGGGGGTTCGGTCATTCCCGCGGTTCTTCTTCTGGGATTCTTCGGCTGATTGGCAGCGGTGGCAA
>CALARR010000439.1 GCA_937889015.1 uncultured Planctomycetales bacterium
CTGGAATCCGGGGCTCCCGCGGCCGCGGAACGATCCTTGGCAATGCGGACCTCAATAAGTCCGTGGTGTCGCCGAACGGCGCGCACGCCCCGGTCCGACGCCGTTCTGAAGCCCTTCGCCACCAGGAGCCCAAGTATGTCGCATCCACGATTCCTGGCCCTGGGAGCCCTCTTGGCACTGGCATTACGCCTGCCCGGCCCGATCATGGCCGAGACGCCGACATGGATGGCCGGCCTTTCCCGCGCGAAGATCACTCCCCAACAGCCCCAATGGATGGCCGGGTACGCCGGGCGCACGCATCCGGCCGAAGGCACTCTCCACGACCTGTGGATCAAGGTCCTCGCCCTCAAGACGCCCGACGGACGCCGGGCCGTCGTCGTCACCAGCGACATCGAAGGCTATCCCGGCCCGATGTACGATCGCATTTGCCGCGCCCTCAAGCAGCAGTGTGGCCTGGAAGCCGCGCAGCTCAAGCTCACCTGCTCGCATACCCATTCCGCACCCGTGTTGTGGGAATGCTCGCCGGACTGCTATCCGCTGGACGACCAACAGCAGGCCCTGGTCAAACAATACACCCTGGACCTGGAAAGGACCATCGTCGCCAAGATCGCTGAAGCCCTGGCCCAGCTTGCCCCGGCCACGCTCCAGGCCGTCGAGTCCCAGGCCACCTTCGCCGTCAATCGCCGGAACAACCGGGAAAAGGAGGTCCCGGAAATGCGCCTCCACGGTGAATCGCCCAAGGGCCCCTCCGACCACGGCGTGCCGATCCTCGTCGTACGCTCGCCGCAAGGCGCGCTGCGCGCCGTGGTCTTTGGCTATGCTTGCCACAGCACGGTGCTCGGGCTCTATCAATGGTCGGGCGACTACCCGGGCTTCGCCCAACTGGCCCTCGAACGCGATCATCCGCACTGCCAGGCCATGTTCTATCAAGGCTGCGGAGCCGATCAGAACCCCGTGCCCCGTCGCACGGTCGAACTCTGCCAGCAGTACGGCGAGCAACTGGCCGCGGCCGTGAACCAGGGGCTGCAAACGCCGGCCCGGCCGATCGCGCCCCGGCTGGCCACCGCCCTGCAGATCGTCGATCTCCCGCTCCAGCCGCTGCCGGCCCGGGTTGAACTGGAAAAGGCGGCCGCCGGCCGCGACTATCGCGCGCGCTGGAGCCAACGCATGCTCGGACTGCTGGACGCGCGCCAACCCTTGCCGCTGTCCTATCCCCTGCCGGTTCAAGCCTGGAAGCTGGGCGATCAACTCTGGATCAGCCTTGGCGGCGAAACGGTCGTGGACTACGCCTTGACGCTCAAGGCCAAGTACGGCCCCCAAACCTGGGTCAACGGCTACACCAACGACGTCATCGCCTACATTCCGTCGCAACGCGTCTGGGACGAAGGCGGCTACGAAGCCGGCGGGTTTCAGGCTTGCGGCCTGGCCAGCGCGGGCTGGGCGGCCGGCATCGAAACGCAACTGATGGACACCGTGGCACGCCTCGTGCGGCAGCTCCAGGCTGACCGCTGATCGCCGAAAGCTGACCGCCAATAGCTCCCCCAGCCTGCGCGTCAGCGTCCCGGATTGCGCAAACGCGCACTTGCACTCCTGGGGGGGCTGCCTCAGACTGACAACTGTTCGATCCCACCCAGTGGCCCAACTGCCCCAATCCCTGGCCCTCTGGAAGTCGGAAAACGATGTCCTGGCCATCGCAACTGGCGGCCGGTCCCATTGCGGTCCGTATTGCCAAGGATCGTTCCGCGGCTGCGGGAGCCCCGGAATTGCGATCATGGATTGCGCCGGCATCAATAGGACATCACTTACCAGGACACAATGCAGGAGCCCGCCCCATGCCCAGCAAGTCGAACCGCTCGAACCAAGCCAGCGCGCGTCGTGACTTCTTGAAATCCACCGGTGCCCTCACGGCCGGTCTGTATCTCGCCCAACCGCGCAGCGCCCGGGCACAAGGTGAGACCCTCGCCCTCAACGGCGGGCCCATGGCCGTCACCGTCGCGCATGACCAGGCCACCCTCTGGCCGCAGTACGGGGCCGAGGAAGAGCAGGCCGTGCTGGAACTGATCCGCAATCCCAACTACAAGCCCATCGAGTTGTTGGAACAAGAGTGGCAGGACCACTTCCAACTCCCCTACTGCAAGGCCCACTACAACGGCACCAGCGCCATCGCCGCCATGTTCTTCGCCCTGGACCTTCCGCCCGGCAGCGAGATCATGGTCCCTTGCTCCACGTTCTGGGCCACAATCATGCCCATGCGTTTCTTCGGCCTGGTTCCCGTCTTCGTCGACATCCACCCCCGCACCCTGAACTTCGATATCGAGGACGCCAAGCGCAAGCTCACCAAGAACACCAAGGCCCTCTTCCCCGTGCACTACATTGGGATGCCGGCCGACATGGACCACATCTGTGACTTTGCCAAGGAAAAGGGGCTCATCGCCCTGGAGGACTCCTGCCACGCCCACGGCGCCAAACTCCGCGGCAAAGCCATGGGCACCTGGGGCCGCATGGCCTGCTTCAGCTTCCAGGCCAGCAAACCCCTGCCCGCCATCGAAGGCGGCATGGGCAACTACCAGAACCAGGACGACTACGAGCGCGCCGCCACGCTGGGCCACTACGAATGCCCGTCCAAGTTTCCCCAAAACAGCAAATACCGCAAGTACAAGGGCACCGGACTGGGCCTGAAGTTCCGCATGCACCCCATGGCCGCCGCACTGGCCCGCTGCCAACTCAAGAAACTCCCCCAGCGAAACGCCACAGGCAACGCCCAAACCCGACGCCTCAACGATCGCCTGACCAAACTCCCGGGCCTCTACGAACAGCAGAACCGGACCGATGTCGAGCGGATCTACTACTCGGCCAATCGCTTCCTGCTCAACGAGGCCGAGGCCGGCATCTCGCGCGGCAACTGCGTCAAAGCCCTCCGCGCCGAAGGGGTCCAGATCAGCGGGGCGCGCGCCCAGTTCCAGTGCGATAACCCCGTCTACCACGAAGCCCAGTGGTGGCACCACCTGCCGGTCATCGCCGATCAGTACCCGGGCGCCGAAGAGGTCAATAAGCACGGGCTCTCCTTGCCCTATTTCACCAAGGAAGTGCCCGAACTGGTCGACCAGTACATCCAGGCCTTCGAAAAAGTCTGGGCCCACCGCAAACAAATCAGCTAAGGACCTATCCCATAACCGCTGGGTGCCATGCCACGCCCACGCTCGGCGTGGGTCCGCTTGCCGTGGGCATGCCGAAGCCGAAAACGGTCTGGCCACGGTACCCCACAATGTCCCATCTGCGCGATGCACCACACTAGGAGTCTCTTCATGCGACGCTTGTGGATTCTGCCGTGGGTCCTGGCCAGTCTCGGTCTGTCCGTAGCCTGTGGCGCCGAGCCGGCGCTGCGCGTCGGCGTGTTCAACGTCTCGGCCACCCCGCCCCTGGGCGGCCCCGTGGCCTATGCCCTCGCGCGCTCCATCCAAGACCCGCTCAGCGCGCGCGGCATCGTGCTCCTGGGCGCCGGCCAACCGATCGTGCTCTGCGCGGTCGATTGGATCGGCATCGGCAACACCGGCCAGGACGAGTGGCGCAGCCAGTTGGCCAACGCCGCCGGCACCACGCCCGACCGCGTGACCGTGCACACCCTGCACCAGCACGACGGTTGTCGCTGCGATTTCCGCGCCGCCGAACTGCTGGCCGCGCGCGGACTCAGCGGCCAGTACTACGACGCCGCCTTCGCGCGCGAGGTCATCGGCCGGGCCGCCCAAGCCGTAACCCAGGCCCTGCGCGACGCGCGCCCCGTCACGCACCTCGGTGTTGGCCAGGCCCAGGTGGAGAAAGTCGCCTCCAACCGGCGGATCCTCGGCCCCGATGGCAAGGTGAAGATCGTCCGCTACAGCAAGAGCACCAAGCCCGAGGCCATCGCCGCGCCCGAAGGCGTCATCGACCCCCATCTCCGCACGATCAGCTTCTTCCAGGGCGAGCAGCCGCTGGTCGCCCTGAGCTACTACGCCTGCCACCCGCAAAGCTACTATGGCAAGGGCGACGTGACGGCCGAGTTCGTGGGCCTCGCGCGCGCCCAACGCCAAAAAGAGCTGCCCGGCGTGCCTCAGGTCTACTTCAATGGCGCGGCTGGGAACGTGGCCGCCGGCAAGTACAACGACGGCTCGCCCGAGATGCGCGTCACCCTCACCCAACGCGTAGCCGCCGCCATGCGCCAGGCCTGGGAGAACACCGTGCGCACGCCCATCGCCGCCTCCGACGTCCAATGGCGCGTCTGCCCCGTACGCCTGCCCTTGGCCGAACACTTCTCCGCCGAAGCGCTTCAAGCCACGCTCAACGACCCCCAATCTACGCCCCGGCAGTGCATGTCGGCGGCCACCGACCTGGCCTGGGTCGAACGCGCCCTGGCCGGCCGCAGCATCGACCTGAGCTGTCTCCGCTTGGGGAATGCCTATATCCTGCACATGCCCGGCGAACTGTTCGTGGAATATCAGCTCGCCGCCCAGGCCATGCGGCCCAACGACACGGTCTGCATGGCCGCCTACGGCGACTACGGTCCCAGCTACATCGGCACCGAGATTGCCTATAGCCAGGGCGGCTACGAAACGAGCCGCAACGCGTCGAACGTCGCTCCCGGCTCCGAAAAAGTCCTGCTGCGCGCCATGCGAGAACTGCTCGGCCTCCCAGAGTCAGAAAGGCACTGAGGGGCAGAGGCACTGAGGCACTGAGGTGCAGAGGTGCAGAGGTGCAGACGGTGCAGAGGTGCAGAGGTGCAGACGGTGCAGACGGTGGACTGCTGAGAGCCTATCCTAGGACCATCTCAGCCGCGTCGAGCGGCCCAGCAGGACCGAACTGCCGACAGGTTCTGGGGCCGGCTCCTAGAAGGGTTTCGGCCTGGCGCAGGGCCTGCTATCCCAGGGCAGTCGTTGCGCGGTCAACCCCGGGCTAGCCATGGCCACCGCGTTGCGGTGGCTTGCGTTGCCGTGGCGGGGATCGTCTCGGTGGTCAAGGGTGAGGCCCCGACTATTGCGTCTCAGGTAAGTAATGCCGTGAGGCCGACCATCGGGAGGCCGGTTCTTCAGGGTAACGGCCGGGACAGCGACGACATTTCTTTTCTGACACTCAATAAACAGCCTCTGCGTCTTTCCGACGTCTCTCTCCCTTTCTCCCCTTCACCTTCTTCCTCTTCACACATTGCGTTGCGTTAGCCCTGGCGGCTGCCGTTGGGTAGCGATTCGTTGTACTGCTGTTGCGTGTAGTCCGGCGTGCGGCCGTAGCTGTCCGACACACCGACCAACGTGGCCCGCTCGCCCGAGGCGTAGATCCGGAAATACAACACGTAGCGGCCGTAATACTTACCGTCGCAGCCGGGATAGCAGGGGCAGTTGGCCACCGTCTTGCTGATGGCGGTGTTCCTCGGTCCGAAGCCGAAGGCGACAACTCGCTCATCGCTCTTCAGCCCCCCGGGGACGAGCTTGGCGAGCAGGGCAGTGCCCGTTAGCTCGGCCACATTAGCCGAGGAAGGCGCGGCGTTCCCCGTGCCGTTGGCATCGGCAACCAATCCGCGAAAGACGGTTGCCGAGTTGTTCGCATTGACGCCCACGGCCGTGCTGTGATCGTAGACCCAGTCAAAGCCCGATCGAGTCAACGACCGCAAGTACTCGCCAGAGCTGTTGTCGAGACTGGCCACCGCGAGTTGGGCGTGGAGACGCGTGCCGTCAGCGCCCGCGTAGGGGAGCCCACGGGTCTGGGTGTCGGCGTTGCTCGTATCCGAGGCGTAAATCGCTCCCGTGCTATCCAGCAGGGAATCCAGTCCCTGTGGATATCGTTTCTGCAACTGGAAGAACAACTGCACGTTGTTGGCGAGGTCCGATTGGGTCTTGGCGCTGGCCGCCATGTCGGTCGAGCGCCCGAGCATGCCGATCTGCGGAACGACCATGGCCGCCAGGGCGGCCAGAATTCCGATGACGATAACCAGTTCCAGCAGAGTGAGGCCGCGGCGGACCGAGTTTCCACGGGTTGCAGCCGAGAAACGCGACACCGATCCAGCAGCGGGGGCACAACTCATTGGGACTCCCTTTCGTGGTAAGGAGGAGCGGGGACTGTCGTTACGGCCGGATTGCCCTGCCGTGCTCTGGGATCTGGACATTTCTTGGTCGGCGTCGCCGGATGACCACCAAGCGAGGGTCGCTAGGCACCGCCGATAGTGATCGCTACCGCCTGCGCAAGGCAGGCCGCGCAGCAGGCCATGCCTCCACAGTTCAGAAGACGCTCGTCCTGCAGCACAAGCCATGCCGATCGTTGGGCGCGATCGCAGAATTGCCCAACGCGCCGAACGGCGAGAGATGCGAACAGGCGGACGCGTATGCCAGCCGTGCGAAGATCGACGTTGCAGACGTCACAGCGATCTGCGCGCGTCGACCTGGCGGATGGACTTGCCTAAGAACCGATCCTGGAACCACCTCAGCCACCTCGGGCGGCCCTGCAAGACCGAACTGCCGACACGTTTTCGTACCGACTTTCGGACGCAATCGTGGTCATCACCGAGGCGGATTTGTAGCGGTCCGCGCGCCGCGGTGATATGGAAATGGCCGCCGTCAGTCGGCCTCGCCGCTTGCCTGAAACCCAGACTTCAGTACGCCGTGGCGATTGCATCGCCGCGCGCGGTGAACGGATCGCCGCGTCTCTGCATCCAATACCCCTTTCCTTGCCGGAAAGGCCCGGGAATGTTTGCATGTGTATCAGGCATACGCTCACGCGAGGTATAAACAAATCGGCGCGATCTGAAACAGGGGGCGGTGTATCCCCGAGATGTGTGTTGCGAGTCAACTCGGGGCGGAGGGATGATCCCCGCACAGTGGACGTCGTGGCAACGCGATCGGAGAGGCGAGGCGTGGGTGCCGTGGTTGCGCGTGGCTGGTGGAGCCCGCATGATCCGCTACGGGGCCGTCCCTCTGCCCTTTGTGCCTCTGCGCCTCTGCCCACATCCTGCGTGCCTCGCTCCGCTCGGCGACGCCCTACATGACTGGAACAGTCGCGTGGATGTCGATCGAAACGCTGGTCACGGTGGCCATCACTGGAACACCCACCGCTGCACGTCCCCCTTCGCCGGCCGAAGCTCGACCGATTCGATCTGGACCGGCTGCGATTGGGCGGGCAGGAACAGACGCAGGTGCAAGAGCGCGCCTTTTACGGGCAGTTCCACCGTGGTCTGGCCGGCGCCGTTGGGCAGTCTGAATTCGACCTCCTGGCCGCTGGACGGGAAGGTCTCCTGATCGGCCGTGCGCCAGGCGACCCTGCCCGGGCCGCCGGCCGAACGGGCGCGCAGTTGCAGCGTGACTGGGCCGGTGAGTTTCAGACTGCTGATGCCCAGGAAGGGCGATTTGCCCTCGCCCGTAACGACCAACGCACCATCGCGAACCACGGCCGTACACGACTTGGGCACCCAACCGCCCAGCGGCCTGCCGGGCTTGGCTGGACTGGCCTTGCCCGAGGGCGCCCGGTAATCGGGGTTCGGCTTGGGGACCAGGGCCCCGGTGTCCTTGAAGAACCGTTCGACGAGCGCGTCGAGTTGCCGCACGCGGTCGGGCTGCTGTTTGGCCAGGTTCGTGGTCTCGCCCAGGTCTTCACGCAGGTTGTACAGTTCGTAAAGGTCGGGATAGTCGGGGCCGGTCTCGAACCAGCGGATCAACTTCCAGTCGCCCTGGCGCACCCACACGCCGCCCGGCTTACTCGGCCCGCCGCCGGGGAAATAGGTGAACAGGGCCTCGCGCGGCAGTTTGGCCTGCGGGTCGCGGAGCACGGGCGCGAAGCTGACGCCGTCGATCTTCTGGTTCGGATTGGCCGGCAGGCCCAGCAGGTCCAGCACGGTGGGATACAGGTCGATCTGCCCCACCACGGCCGGCGTGCGCGTGTGCGGCGCGACGTGGCCCGGCCAGGCGACCATCAGCGGCACTCGCGTCCCGCCTTCGAACAACGTGCCCTTGCCCATGCGCAGCGGCGCGTTGTTGGTCGGCGGCAGGTCGCCGGCCCACTTGCGCCAGTCGGCCATGCGCTCGCTGAGGCGCGTCTCGCGCTTGGCCGTCTTGCGATCGTCGGGCGTATTGCTGTGCGTGTTGCCGCCATTGTCCGAGGTGAAGATGAAGATCGTGCGCTCGGCCAGGTGCAGCGCGTCGAGCCGGTCCAGCAAGCGGCCCAGGCTTTCGTCGATGCTCGCCAGCATGGAGGCCATGATCGGATTGCCCTGCTTGCCGCACGGGTCCTTCAGGCCGACGAACTTCTTGGTGATCTCTTCCTTGTGCCCCCACGGGCCGTGTACGCCGTAGTGCCACAAATTGAGATAGAAGGGCCGGCCGCGGTTCTCGTCGATGAACTTCAGGGCCTCGTCGGTCAAGCGGTCGGTGATGTACTCGCCCGGCGCGCCGTCGGCAAACGACTGGTACTGCTTGAACCCGTAGGGGGAGAAGTAGCTGTTCGGTCCGGGATCCGGCTTGCCGTGGAAGGTGATCTCGAATCCCTGCTTGTCCGGCCAATGCGGCTCGGTGAGGCCCAGGTGCCACTTGCCCAGATGCGCTGTGCGATAGCCAGCGTCGCGCAGGGCCTCGGCCAGGGTGTATTGCGAGGGTTCGAGATAGTTCTTGCTCTCGGGCGAGATAACCGGTCGGGTGGGCGATGCCCGATCCGGCAAGAACACATGGTCCGGCGCCTGCGGCGGCCGATGGCCCGAGGCGCTGAGGATTCCGTGCCGGGCCGAGTACTGACCGCTGAGGATGCTGGCACGCGTGGGCGAGCAGAGCGGGCAGGCGTAGGCGTCGGTAAACAGCATGGCGCGCTGCGCCAGGCGCTCCATGTTGGGTGTCTGGTAGTACTGCGACCCGTAGGGGCTCGAATCCATCCACCCCATGTCGTCGACGAGGAATAGGATCACGTTGGGGCGCAGGGCGGCGTCTGCACAAGGCGCGAGACTGCTCCAGGCGGAACAGCCCAGGGCGATAGCGGCAGCGAACGACAGCGTCAGGATTCTCATGGCGGGGGAACTCCTAACAAGACAAGTGGCTCATTTCCACGGCTGCAAAGCCCACGGATTGCATTCCGTGGGCACAATCAATCACCTCGCTACGGTTGCATCGCGCGAATGGCTCAACGGAAGCGATCATTCCAGGGCAGTATAGCGGCGCGTGGGTGGCCCCGAAAGCTCCGCTATCGAGCCTCGGGCCAGACCGAACGGAGTTCGTGGACCTGCAGTCTCGCCAGTTGGGCCGGCCCCCCTTCGACCGCCAAGACCAGGCGCCGGTTGTCCGCACGCGGATAGAACACGCCCGACATGTCCACCGCACCTTGGTTGGCAAAGACCTCGATGCTCGCGCGGTCCAGGAGGACGCGCAGGTGCAGCCGGCCGTCCGGGCATTCCAGCGGGGCGTAGGAGCCGAAGGCACTATTGATCTCTGCATTGCTGATGGCCCCGGCCGACCAACGGAAGGCCGGGAAGACCGGGCTCCCGATGGTCGCCCTCGGCTCATTCGCTATGCAGGACCCAATAAGCCGTTTGGCCTTCACATCGTATTCGACCATTTCGCCGCGCAGCGCGAGTTTGACCTTCGTGGCCTGCTGCAAGTGGAGTTCCAGCTCGATATCCAGCAGATCGTGGTCGATGGCGTCCAACGCGTTCTCGCCCGGCGACAAGGTCCGGCCGCTGCGATCGTGCGTCTTGGCCCTCAGCGCTTCGATCTCGCGGACCGGAAGGCGGAACACGCGCGGCCCCTGCGGCGTGCTGCGCAGGGTCAACTCGCGCGGCACGCTCATTTGCTGGTTGAAAGGCATGCCGGGATAGCTGTTGGGCCGTTTCTCCTTGCCAGTGCTCATCCAACCCAATTGCACGCGTCGGCCCTGCGGCGCGTCGCTGAAGGTCTGCACCCCATAGTAACAGCCGCCCCAACGATTGCGGATCGGTTCGGTTTCGGGCTGGAAATGGCGGCCATCGAACGCGCCCACGATGTACTCGCCGCTGCCCTTGACCAGCAGCCAACGGGACTGCGCGCCAGGGCCGCCTTCGACCGGCATCTCGAACAGGTCGGGGCACTCCCAATACCATGCGCCGGGGCCCACTTCCTGCATCAACTCCCAGCGCCGCAGGTCCGTGGAGCGGAACAGGCCGTAGGTGGCCCCGTCGCGATTGGCGTTGTTGCGCGACAGCGACAGGACCATGATCCACGCACGGCTGGGCGCGTGGAAAAGGACCTTGGGATCGCGATCGCGGCAGTCGGCCGTGCGCAGGATGGGGTTGCCGGCGAACTTGACGAAGCTCTGGCCGCCGTCAGTGCTGCAGGCCATGTTTTGCGTGGCCCGAGGCGTGTCGGGCGTGGGATCGGTCACCGTCGCGCCGCCGCCGGGATGCAACGTATAGAACAGCAGGATCGGCGGATGCGGCCCCTGCTTCAGCCCAGAGGCGTTGTGCCAGTCGATCAGCCCCGAGCCGGAGAAGTTGCTCCCCTCGGGACCGGCGGGAAAGGCGACCGGCAGGTGCCGCCAATGAAACAGGTCGGCGCTGACGGCATGGGCCCAGACAACCTGCTCACAGGCCGGATGGCGATGCTGGTGGAAGAGGTGCCACTGACCCTGGTAGTAGAACAGCCCATTGGGATCGTTCATCCAATGGGCTTGGGGCGTGTAGTGGAACTGGGGACGGAAGGTCTCGTGCCACAGCACGGTGGCATCGCAGGGCACGGCGCGCGGTTCGTCGCTCTGCTGGAAGGCGTCGACCGTCACGTCGCCGTAGGGCGACTGATCGTTGACGCGGATCTGGGCCGAGCGTCCGCGCAGATCACCCACATCCCAGGTGCGCCAGTACAAGTGCAGGGGGCTGCGATCCTCGCTGGCGCAGGCCGAGCGGACCGTTCGGCCGTCGACAAGCAACTCCACGCCCAGCACACTGGCCAGGTCGCGCTGGCCGCGGATGAGGAAGTTGACGTACCGGTGTTGGATGGCAAACGTGGGCGAGAGCAGAACGCCCTTGGCTTCGCCCCCCAATCGGCCGCTGAAGGCCAGACCCTCGCCTTGCAGATTCTCGGGCCGCTTGTTGTCCAGGGGGCGGAAAGGGGCGGGACCAAAGGCCTCGCCGGTGACGGTCCAGGGGACCCAGCCGCGCCCCTCGAAATCGCCGCCTGCCAGGTCCGGCGTGTCCCGCGGCGTTGCGGCCTTGGCTTGCTTGGGGTTCGGCTTCTCGGGCCGCTTCGCGCCAGGCGGCAAGGCGGCCTGCCAACCGGCGCGGAGCGTCTGGGCCAACTCGGCCGCCTGCGCCGCGTGGGCCGCATCGACGGCGAGGTTGACGTTCTCGGCCGGATCACTGCGATGGTCGTACAACTCTACGCCGCGCAGGTCGCCTTGCACAGCCGTCCATTCGGTGTAGCGCCAGCGATCGGTGCGCACCGATCGGCCCAGGATGGCCGGCTGCTTCTCGCCACGCTCCAGCGTCTTGCCCGGACGCAGGTACTGGCTGAACGCGGCCGTCTTCCACGGTTTGGCGGGCTCGTTGAGCAATGGAGCCAGGCTCACGCCTTCCAGGTGAGCGGGTAGGGGCAGGCCGCACAGTTCGGCCAGCGTGGGATAGATGTCCACGAACTCCACCAGGGCCGCGGTGCGCTGGCCGGCCGTCTTTTGCCCCGGCACGCGAACGATCAAGGGCGAACGCGTGCCTAGTTCGAAGTTGGTCATCTTGGTGAAGAGGCCGTTTTCGCCCAAGTGGTAGCCGTGATCGCCCCACAGCAGCACGACCGTGTTCTCGCTCAGCCCCAGGCGGTCCAACTCGTCCAGCACGCGTCCCACCTGCGCGTCGACGAAACTCACACAGGCTCGATAGCCGCGGATCAGGTTCAGGGCCGTCTGGTCGCTGATCGGACCCGCTTTGGGAATGCCGCCGTAGCTGCGCAGCTCGTACCCGTTGTGCAGGGCCGGTTCGGGCACACCCTTGGGTGGATCGTAGTTGTCGGGCAGCTTGATGGTCTCGGCCGGGTAGAGATCCCAGTACTGGCGCGGACAGCAGAAGGGCAAGTGCGGCTTGTGGAAGCCCACGCCCAGAAAGAAGGGCCGGTTCTTAGGACCGGTCCCAGAACCTGCGGGCAGCTCAGTTTTGCCGGGCCGCTCGACGTGGCTGGGGTGGTTCTGGGATAGGTTCTTAGGACCGGTCCCTGAACCTGCTGGCAGCTCAGTCTTGCCGGGCCGCTCAACGTGGCTGGGCTGGTTCTGAGATAGGTTCTTGATGCGGCGCAGCGTTTCCATCGCCTTCAGCGCGATTTGGCCGTCCTCGTAGGAGTCGTCCGGCTCGTCGGACGCTTCATAGGGAAAGCCGCGGAAGAGCTTGGGCTGCTCCTTCTTCGGCAAACGCTTGAGGCCCTCGATGTAGGCCAACGACTCGCGCGTGAACCAGTTGGGCGTGCCGCCGGCGCCGTACCACGAAGGCTCGCTCCAGGACTGCGGGTCGTCGCCCGGCTCGCGCGCGCTGTGGTGGAAGATCTTGCCCAGCGACAGGGCCAGGTATCCGTGGTTCTTGAAGTGTTCCGGCAACGTGACCACGTCGGGCAGGCTGGGACGCAGGAAGTGCTGGTTGTCCTGCACGCCGGTGGTGTCGGGCCGGCAGCCGGAAAGGACACTGCAACGCGACGGGTTGCACACGGCCTGCTGGCAGTAGGCGCGTTCGAAGAGCATTCCGCCGGCGGCCAGGCGGTCGATGTGCGGCGAGCGGATCTCCCGGCAGCCATAGCAGCCGAGCAGGGGCCGCAGGTCGTCCAGGACGATGAACAGGACGTTGGGCCGCTGCGGCGCCTCGGCACGCGTTTCGGTACATGCGAGTCCGCTTGCCAGGAGCAGCAGCAGGACCGCGGGATACACCGTTCGGCTTGGCGTACGTGGCATTTCTTGGGTCCCCTCACCCCCGGCCCTCCCGCGTGCGGGAGAGGGGAGTTGAACATCTCTCGCCCCTCGCCCCGCGCCTGTCCTACGGCAACACCAGGTCGATGTTGAGCAGTTTCACTGTCTTGGGCGAGGTGTTGTTGATTTGCAGATCGTTGTAACCGTCGCGCACCAGGCGGCGGGGCAGTTTGAGACAGGCGAATTGCTCCGCATCGCCCAGCATGGCCTCGTACGGATGCGGCAGGGGCTTGCGCACGAAATCGGCCGGCTCCAGGGCCTCGCCGTTGATCGTGACCTGCAGCGATTTGTCGGGCAGGGCAGCCGCGGCCAGCACGCGCACCAGCCCGTCGCGAGTGCGCTGCTCGTTGGGCCTCAGATCCAGGCGGAAATCGGCCTTCTCTTCGGCCTTGAGGATCCTGGGCAGAAGCCACTTGGTGAACAGCGGCTTGGTGCCCGTGCCGGCGACGACGTACCACTGCGGTTGCCGCGCCACGAAGTCGCGGTCGGCCAGTCGGCCGAGCACTTCAAAGGGCGGTTCGTTGAACGGCCCGCGCCCTTCGGTGCCGTGCTCGCGGTAGTACACAAAATTGAACAGGCTCAGGCCGTCCAGGCCGTGCCGATAGGCCAGGTGGGCCGTGGTATAGAACTGCTCGGGCTTGGTTCGCTCGAAGGTGAAGCTGTCGTAGCCGCCGCGCGACGGGCCGGTGAGCGTGGTGTGGGTCATCTCCAAGTAGATGGCCGCGTCGGGCAGCAGCTTACGGAATGCGGCCAGGTCGAGTTGCTGCACCGTGAAGTAGCTGCAGGACAGATTGAACATCTCGACCCCTGCCGACCGCATGGCCGGCAGGTCGATCCCCAGCGCGTCGTGCGTTTCGAGCAGGGCCGGCACGCGCACGCAAAGCCAACGCTGCCGACCGGGCCGGGCCGTGCGGTCCAGCACTTCGCGCACCTGGCGCACGAAGCCGGTCATGATCTCGCGCCGCTGCTGGCCGGTGGTTTCCTTCTGCCGAAAGAAGTTGAAAAAGCGCATGTAGTCCAGCTCGAAGCCGTCCAGGTCGTAGTTCTGGCACAGTTCGCGGATGAAGGCCAGCTTGTGTTCGCGCACGGCGGGGATGGCCCAGTTCAGCACGCGCTGGCTCCAGTCCTTGGGGTCCGGCCCCAGTCGGTACTCCAGGAAATGCTCGCGGTAGAACCGCGAGACGCTGTCGGCCGCGCGCGGATCGCCCGTCACGGCCAGGTCCAGGTGATGCCCGTCGTTCAGCCGCAACGACACGAAGGCGGCGAGCTTCTTCTGGTGGCAATGCTCGACAAAGGTCTCGACCATGTCGCCGCCGGCCAGCAGGTACTTGGCGAAGCTGGACGGGCGGAAGTCGCCTTTATCCTGGTAATAGCGGTAGTGCTCGGCCGGCGGATAGAGCTTCGATTGCCAGAAAGGAACCCAGCCCAGGCCAGGCTGCAGGAGTTGGCAATCGGCGGCCGCCGCTTCGTCGATCGTGGCCCGGAGCATGTCGTCGGTCACCGGCTGACGTGCCCGGTGGTACGGACTGATGCACGAGGCGATGTTCGTGCTGTCGTTGCTGTAGAGGATCTTGTAGGGGGCTTTGGCCGGCTCGGAGCCTGACGCGGTGGCGAGGCACAAAGGCACAAACGCACCGAGGCACAGAGGCGCCAAGAGATGGAGGGACAGAGGGGCAAAGGGACGAAGGGACAGAGGGATGTGGTTGCGGGGCGGTTGGTGCATGTTAGGGGGCGACCTTTCTGAGCCAGATGCGGTTCAATCGCATGAGTTCCTTGCCGGCGGCCCGGACGACCTGAGCCTTGAGCGTCTGACGTCCGGCGGCGAGGTCCAGCACGCCGGCCTCGGCCGTGCAAAACACTTCGGCAGTCACGGTCGGCTTGGGCGGGAACTCCAGTTGTGCGTTGCCGGCGGAAATCCGTAGCGTGCCGCCGCCTTCGGTCGGACAACAGCCGTAGCTGAGCATCACCGCATAGCGGCCGGCCTGGCGCACGTCCAGTTCCCAGGCGGCCGAGTCGCCAGGCCGATTCCAGCCCTCGATGGTGTCCCAATCGTAGGCGCGGAACAGGTACTGGACCGTGGTCCCTTCCAGCCGGGCCCAACTGGCCTGAATTTCCACAGGGTTTTCGTCGGGCTGGCCCACCGGGATCGGCAGCGGCTGGTAAACCCGGCCGGCCGTGACGTCCTGGAACCATTGGCGAAAACGCGCATGCAAGTCGGCCACGATTTGGGGATGGTCGGCAGCGATGTTGTTCTGCTCGCCCGGATCGGCCTGGAGGTCGTACAACTCCGGTCCGACCGGCTTCTTGGTCGGCTTCTTGGAGCCGGTCCTTGACCCGGTCGGCGTTTCCTTCGCGCTGGGCCGCGCGGCTTGGCCCTGGCTCTTGGGTTTCTGAGGCACGACCAGCTTGTAGCGATCGCTGCAGATGGCCCCGTTGGTCTCGTCGCTAGGCGTGTAGCGGTTCCAGGTGTGGCAAAGGTATTCGTGGGGGCTGACGCCGCGTCCCGCGGTGAGCAAGGAGCGGATGCTGCGCCCGTCCAACTTGCGCCCTTCGGGCAGGGGGAGTTCCAGCAGATCGCACAACGTGGGCAGGATGTCCAGGTGGGAGGCCATGCTGTCCACCTTGACCCCCGCGGGGAAGCGGCCGGGCCAGCGCGCGAAGAAGGGCACGCGCACCCCGCCCTCGTAGACGCTGGCCTTGTAGCCGCGCAGACCGGCCGAATAGGCCTTGCTCACTCCGCCGTTGTCGCTCATGAAGAAGACGATGGTATTGTCCCGCTGCCCGAGTTCGTCCAGGGTAGCGAACAGCCGCGTCAGATTCTGATCGACCAGGTCCACCAGGGCGTAGATCCGCGCGTCGCGCAGCGGCAGGCCGCGTTGGAGATACTTGTCAATCACCGCGTCGCCGCGCGGTTGGCCGTCGTGCGAATCGCTGGCCACCCAGGGCGAGTGCGGCGCGTTGTAGGCCAGGTAGCAGAAGAAGGGCTTGCCTTGCGCGGTGCGGATGAAGTCGATCGTGGCGTCGGTGAGCAGATCGGTGATGTAGCCGCGCGTCTGGACCGGCCGGCCATTGTGTACGAGTTGGTCGGGATAGTCGTAGCGTTCGATGTGACCGTGGTAGTGGCCCAGGAACTCGTCGAAACCGCGTTGCTGGGGCTGGTAGCCGGAATAGGCGCCCAGATGCCACTTGCCGAACAGGCCGGTGCGGTATCCGGCGACGCGGAGCACCTGGGCCAGCGTGACTTCGGCGGCGTCCATCGTGTCGCCGCCGAAACGCGTGTTGTACAAGCCGGTGCGGAGGTAATAGCGGCCGGTCATGAGTCCGGCGCGGGTCGGCGAGCAGACCGGACAGGCATAGAAACGCGTGAGCGTCACGCCGTCGGCCGCCAGGCGATCCATGGTGGGCGTCTCGATCCGCGTGTTTCCGGCAACGCCCGTTTCCCAGTAACCTTGGTCGTCGGTGACGATCAACAGCACGTTGGGGCGCGCGCCGGCGGCGTGGCCGGAATGTGTGGCGGTGAGCCACGCGGCGAGGGCCAGGAGGGACAAACGGAGAAGGATCGGCGCAAGCGGGTCGGGGCGTCGCATGGCGGGAGGCGGGGCAGGGTTACGGAAGGCGACGGCATTCTGGACGCTGGGGTGATTGTATCTAGCCGGGCGTAGCCAATGCAAGCGCTTTCGCAAATTGTGCGTTATTGTGCAGTGCAATTTTGCACGCGGAACACCGGGGTAGCCGCTGCGCGGCAACCCCGGCCTATGCGATCCACGCCCCTTCGGGGCGGACGTTACTTATGCCGCACAGGAACGTCGCGGTCGAGAAGCCGCGCATCGCCCATCGACGGGACCCTGCGGTGGTCCTCCACCGCAACGCGGTGGTGATTTCACAGCCCAGGGTTGCCGCGCAGCGGCTACCCTGAAGAACTTCCGCACCGCCTAGCGCATTTCCAGGATCCGAAAATCGTCGAAACGGATCCAATGTTCGGCGTCGGCCGGGCCGTTGTAGCACTGGATGCTGACCTGGTCGCGGCCCGGGGGAGGCAGGCTGCCGTCGGCTACGTGCAAGAAGGGACCTCGTCCATCCGGCCGGTATTGGGCTCGATAGCCCACCGAATCCACGGTCAACCGCAGTTGCATGGTCTGCGTTTCGGTGAGCTTGCGGCCGGGGATGATGTGGGTCTTTCCGTCAATCAGTTCGTGGACCAGCTTGAAGGCCGGATTCCCGTCGTGGTACCAGGTGATGCCTGCCTGTTCGAACTGATTGCTGGGGGGCGTGGTGAAGGTGATCGTGACTTCGATGGCGTAGCGCCTCGCCATACGATCCGGGGCGGGATAGAGCAGGACGTTCTTGGCCGTGAGGGCCCTGCCCGGTTCCACGCGGATTTCCAAGGCCCCATCCTTCAGCCGCCAGGTCTTGGGGTCTTCGCGAAGCCAGGTCCAGCCGTCGGCCAGTTTGCCTTCGAAACGGTCTTCGAACACAACCCGCGGTTCGGCCGCCGGAAGCCACGCCGCCAACGCCAGAGCCAGCAATGCGGTATTCATGGTCGCACTCCGGGAGAGACAAAGGGGGATGGATGCAGGGTCATGGGACAGCGCGACCGAAGAACGTCCTGCGGCACGCTGCGGTCCCTATTCTACAGCAAGTGTCGAGCCTTGATTTGCAGGTATTGGTTCACCAGCGGGGCGGTCAGGTCTTCAGGAAAGACGTCCAGCGCAAGCACGCCCTGGCATTGCAGATCGTTGAGCACCTGGCGGCGCCAGGTGAGGATGTCGGAGGCGGCGGCGGCGTTCCAGAAGGCATCGCCCGCGGGCAGTTCGACGTCGGCGGGGTCGAACAGGGCCCGGTCGCGCAACAAGACGCCCAGGGGCAGGTGGCGGCCCACGAGGTTGGAGAGGTAGCGATCCATGGCGGCCGCGTTCACTTCGTCGATCACGTTGCTGATCAGGACCACCAGCGAACGCCGCCGGCAATGCGCGGCCAGGTAGCGGAAGGCCAGGTCGTAGCGCGATTCCACGAGGCGCGGAAAGCGGTCAAAGCAGGCGTGCAGCAGGCGATTCATGTGCCGCATCGACCCTTGCGGCGGCACGAAGCTGTGGATCTCGTCGGAGAAGCAGATCAAGCCCACCGAATCACCTTGCCGCAGGGCCACGTAGCTCAGCATGAGCATGGCGTTGAAAGCGTGGTCCAGCAAGCTCAGACCGGCGGCCTGGTTGGTCATCATCCGGCCGCAGTCTAGCAAGAACACGATCCGCTGCGACTGGCTGGATTGGAAATCCTTGACGGTCAGCCGGTTGCGTTTGGCCGTCGAGCGCCAGTCGATGTGCTTGTAGTTGTCGTCGAGGTTGTAGTCCCGGAGTCGTTCGAAGTCATGGTCCTGGCCCACGCGCCGCACGCGGCGCACGCCCATCAGGCTCAGCCGATTGGTGCGCGCCAACAGGGCGTATTGCGAGAGCTGGCGCAGATCGGGATACACGTGCAGGGCGGTTTCGACACGCACAGGCAGCAGTCGCTGCCAGAGCGTCCAGCGGCTAAGCACGCGGAGATGGGTCTGCTCCAGGCGAAAGGCGCCGCGGCGTCCCGGGCGGAGCACATAGTGCAATACGGCGCGCTGATGCGCCGCCAAGGGCAGCGCGAACTCATCCGGTTCGGCAAACAACTCCGGCGGCACGCCGTCGCGCAGAGCGAGTGAATAGTCACGTTGGCTGTGGTTGGAGACGATGAGCGTGACCGGATGCGGCTTGCGGACCGAGGCCACGCGCACGGTCTCGCGAACGACGCGGAACGTCGTACGGCGCGGAAGCGAGAACAGATCGACCACGGCCCCCAACACCAAGATCGCGTCGATGGCCACCACGGCCCAGACCACGGCGGGCACGGCGATCAGCCCCAAGGCCACCACGCCAGGCACCAAAGCCAGCCACACCAGGCGCGGACGAGGATAGATGCGCGCCAACCGGGCCAAGAGCCCCAGCGGAATCGTCACCGACGCGGTCAACACCAGCAGCAGCCACAGCGGGTTCACAACCGGGGCACCTCCACGCTGCGAATCATGTCCTGCAGCAATTGGTCGACGCTGTGGCCCTCGACCTCGGCTTCGGCCGAGAGGATAACGCGGTGCCGCAGGGCCGGCAGGGCCAATTCGACCACGTCGTCCGGCACGGCGTAGTCCCGGCCGCGGAAGGCGGCCAAAGTGCGGACGCCCTGCATCAGAGCCAATCCGGCGCGCGTGGAGGCCCCCAAATGAAACTGCGGCCACTCGCGCGTGCGCCGCACCAGCGTGTTGACATACTGGATGAGCTTCGGATCGAC
Organism: uncultured Planctomycetales bacterium; assembly: GCA_937889015.1. Lineage (GTDB taxonomy): Bacteria > Planctomycetota > Planctomycetia > Pirellulales > Thermoguttaceae > CALARR01. Next base: position 19,210 of record CALARR010000439.1, read on the forward strand.
CAGAACGTCGGCGCACCGCAGCCCCACTTCCACAATCTGCTCGGGTTGGGTCACGGTGTCGAGCTGGCTCAAACGTTCGTCCAGGTCGGTCTGCAGGCTGTGCATGGCCAGGACGGCGGCCTCTTCTTCGGCCGAGGGATAGTTGATGACCAGCTTGAACATGAAGCGGTCGAGTTGGGCTTCGGGCAGGTTGTAGGTGCCCTCCGATTCGATCGGGTTCTGCGTGGCCAGGACCAGGAAAGGGCGTTGCAGCCGATGGCCGACGCCTTCGACCGTCACACGGCGTTCCTGCATGATCTCCAGCAGGGCGGCGTGGGTCTTGGCCGGCGAGCGGTTGATTTCGTCGGCCAGCAGCAGTTGGGTGAAGACCGGGCCGGGCCGGAAGCGGAATTCCTGGGTCCGCATGTCGAAGATCGGGGCCCCGGTGATGTCGGAGGGCATCAGGTCGGGCGTGAACTGGATGCGGCCGAACTGGCAGCCCAGCACGCGGCCCAGGGCGCGCACGAAGAGCGTCTTGCCCAGCCCGGGTACGCTCTCGATGAGCACGTGCCCGTTGGAGAACAGGGCCACCAGTGTGCCCAGCACCAGTTCGTCCTGGCCGACGAAGATCCGGCTGACCTGCTGCACGATGCGGTCGAAGAGCTCGCGCGTGGAATTGGAGGGCAACGGAACTTCGGCGACCGGTTCGGTCGGGGGCAGCGAGAGTTCGTCGTTCATGGGTGGAAAAGCGACCTTATTGGGTGTCAGAAAAGGAATGTTGTGGGTGGCAGACGATTCAGCACGCGTTGCAGATCAGGGATCGGTCGACGTTTGTTTGTACCGCAGGTGCGCGGCGTGGGCAAAGTCCCGCTGGCCGGTCTTCTTCAGGTGCTCGGCCACGGCCGCCACATGTTTGCCCAGGTCCGAAAGGGGCTCGGGATCAGGATCGCGCGGCAGGCCGAAGATCGGCCAGCGTGAAAAGCAGAACACCAACCCGGCCGCGATCAGGTGCAGCAGAATCCAGTTCGTGGGCCAGACGGAGAGGATCTCCAGTCCGGTGGGCGGGGCGTTGGAGGGGTCCTTGTCGCGGATCGGCGGCTCACCCCAGTAGCTTTCCAGAAAAGCCACGCGCTGGGGCGCAGGCCCGATCTGCGCGATGAGCCTGGCGGCCAGTTTGCGGTGCTCATGGTTGACCAGCGGCAGGTTGAGCAGGAAGGAGCCATTGGCCACGACGATGGCTTGGCTGCCTTCCCACGACTCGCGCGTGACAAGGGCCCCGTGTTCGCAGGCCAACAACGTCTTGGAGCCGGTCCCGGAAACTGTCGGCAGCTCAGTTCCGCCGGGCCGCTCAACCTGGCCGGAAAGGTCCGGGGGCACGTTCTTGGAGCCGGTCCCGGAAACTGTCGGCAGCCCAATTCCGCCGGGCCGCTCAGCCTGACTGAGGCGGTCCGGGGAGAGCTTTGCTGCCTCGTAGCCGGGGACAAGGCGGTTGCGGACTTCGATTTCGGTCCGGGCCGGATTGATTCCCTCCAACCAGCTTTGTTCGCCGCTGAGGCTCGTGGCGCGGCCCGAGGTCTCGGCCTTCTGGACCTGGAACCACTCGGCGTCGAGGGGAGGCGTGATGCGCCAGAACGCCTGCTCTTGTTTGGCGTCCTTGAGTCGCGCGGCGACCTCGGCCTGTTGTTCCGCCGGGGCCAGGGGCTGGATCTTCTCCCAATAGGCGGCCTCAGCATCGTAGTCGCGCAATACCAGGATCAGACTTCGTCCCGGCTCCTCGATCAGCCACTCTTCCAGCCACTCGCGCACTTCTTCGCTGGGCGAAGCGCAACTCCGGGTGAACCAGACGATGCAGTCGGCCCGTTTGTGCAAGCGCGGCGAGAGCGTTCGCCAGACGTAGACCTTGTGCCCTGCCTGCTCGAACATCCGCGACAGCACGGCGGTGCCATTGACACTGGCCGCGGCCCCCAGTCCGCGCGAGTGTCCATATTCGGTCTCGATCTGCTGCGTGCAGCCGGCGGCCGGCAAGAGGACCGCCATGACGGCCCACCACACGCTGCGTGCAACGTCATGGTTCATGGCCGCGTCTCCCGCAGCAGGGCCTGGAAACGCGGCACCTCGGCCCAACAGGCCTCGAAACGCGCGCGGCTGATGGCATGATTGCCGAAGAACACGTCCTCGAAGGCGACCATTGTCTGTTCCAGCAGGCCGCGAAGGCCCGCCATCCTGGGCACTTCACGCAGATACTGGCGATTGGTCTTGCCCTTGGCCAGCCGGATGAACTGGTGCTTGTCCAACTGCGACAACTGGTAGCTGAACAGATAAAGCACGGCCTGGGCGAAGTCGCCCTGCTGATAGAGCCGGGTGGCCGCGGCCAACAAGTCGCCGCGCGCGTCCTGCACGGCAATGGGCAGGTATTGAATGGCCGTCTCCGACAACTCCTTACCGTCCGACGCGTGAAGGGAGCGGCGACGGGCCAAGAAATAGCCGATCAGATAGTAGAGCAAGACGCCCAGCAAGACGGCCAACAGCAGCCAGGCGGCGTACTGCAAGAACGAGTTGGGGATCGAGAACTTAGGAAGCCAGTCGGCCAGCCAGGACCAGTCGTAGGGCGCCGACACATCAATGCGGCGGACGTCGTCGCTGGCCGCGTCGTACCAGGGGAATCCGCCCCAGCCGTCCAGCGCCTTGCGGCCCGACTCGACGGCCGTGTCGGGGCCGCCGGCCGCCGCCA
>CALARR010000440.1 GCA_937889015.1 uncultured Planctomycetales bacterium
TACGGTCCATTCTGGCGATAGAGGATGATGAACTTGGCCTCCTCTTCGCCCAGCGCTTCCTGCAGGTCGCTGTAGAGGGTTTGCAGGTCCGAAGCGTTGATGTTGATTCTGGCTTCGCCGTCGGGACGGAGGTTGGCCTCGGCGCTGTGTATGGTGAGATAGGCGGCCCAGCCGCGGTTCATGCTGCCGTCGCTGTTGTCGGCCTCGCCGAGCGATGAGGCGTCGCCTTCCTCGATGTCGAGGATGCCGTTGCGGTTGGTGTCGAGGCCGAAAAGCAACTCGGGCGTCACGCCCTGCACGAGCAGTAATTCCTCGATGGTCTGCGGCATGCCGTTGCGCGGCACGTAGGGCGGTTCGAGCGACGAGTAGTACTCGCGCTCGGCGCCGTTGGCCCGGATGTCGTCGTCTTCGTCGATCCAGTCGAGGATGGCGTCGGCGATTTGTTCGGTCATGCCGGGCAGCTTCATGAGGATTTCACGTCCGCCGTTTTCGCCGCTTTTGTCGGCAGCCAGGAGGAGGTTCAGGTTCAGACGCGTGGATTCGTTTTCCAGGCCGTAGCGTATGCCTTCGTAGACGCCATCCACCTGGGCGGGGGCGACGACGGTGAACCGGCCGCGTTCATCAGCGCTTTCGTCCTCGACGACGAGCACGGCCTGGAACTGTTCGGGGTTGCTGTAGACGCCGCCGGCATCGCGGATCTCCGCGGCGTCCTTGCCAACGATGTGCCGGGCGAACTCCAGGCCCGACTCGGCCGTGGCGCGCGACTGGGCCATGCGGATCGACGCGCGCGCCGCACGATGCTCGCAGAACATCAGTTCCGAGAACGTATAGGCCGAGAGGCTGAGCAAGGCGATGACCACCAGGACCAGGACCAGGATCATGCCGCGCCGGCCGGGACGAGGACGGTTCATGGCGAGGTCTCCGAGGTACTGGTCTGGGTGCTGGTCTCGGTGGTCGAGGTCTCGCTGGATGTGTCGGACGTGCTGACCTGGGCGGCGGGCAGGTGGACCAGGAGGCGGTAGATGCGCGCCGCGGCCGTGGGCGCGGCGGCAGTCGCTTCCTCCTGGGCCACGGGGGCAAGGGCCACGGCCACCTCGACCGCGATGGGCAGGGCCTTCTTGTCCGCCGAATCCCACTCATCGAGCCACTCGCTGCCGTCGTAATAGCTGAATTCGAGCCCCACGACTTCCGGGGCCAGGCAATCCACGCGCGGGGCACTGGCCGAACCTTGCTGCGCGGCATAGGCCGCCGCGGCATTGCCCTGCTCGCAGCGACAAAGCCCCACGCCGGCGGCGGCCACCACGCTCAAGAAAGAGGAACTGCTGCTGTTGGGCAGGGTGGCCGAGGCATCGCCGCCCAGGAAATAGGTGACGGTCTTCACGTCGCAAGGCACGCCGTTGGGATAGTCGACGGAATCGCCCAGGGGCAGTTCAGCAGGGCGCGGCAGGCGGCTGACATCGACCTGCAGGCAGGTGGCGCTGCCCAGCAGGCCGGAGGTCCAGGTGGTTTCGGTCGCCTCGCTTTCGTCGGACGAGGTGGAACTGGAGGGACTGCTGGATGTGGAACTGGTTGAAGGCGCAGTCGGCCGGTTCGTGCCGCCGGCGCCGGAGGACTGGGTGCTGTTGGCCACGATGGTGATCAACTGCGATTGATTTTTGGGCGGGAGGGGCACGGCGTAGTGCAGATCCTGGCCAATCTGGCGGAGCAGGGCGCGGGCCAACTGGGCCTGCTCCACTTCCTGGCGGCCGAATTGCAGCACGTGCAGATGGAGGTGGATGGCCGAGGCCACGGCCATGGTGACCAAGGCCGCCAGGATCAACGCGAGCAGGACTTCCAGCAACGTGAAGCCCGAGCGGCGCGCGTCGTGTTGGCCAACAAGCAAGGGCATCGGGCTGGGGCTAGTTTGGGTTGGAAGAGGACGAGGAACTCGACGCCTCGGACGAGGTCTCGCTAAGAATCGCTTCAGGATCGATGAGCCAGCGGACGAGCGAACAGGCCACGGGGCGGCTGTCGGTGGTGGTGTCCTGGCGGACCGTGACGCGCAGGGCCAGCAGCCCTTCTTCGTCCACCGTCTGGACCTCGATGTCGTAGAGCCAGAGGTGGTCCGGATCGTCGGTTTCCATGGCCACGCCTTGCACGGCCTCGGCGGAGATCAGTCCGGCGGCGACCTCGGCCAGGACGCTCTCGCAGAGCAACTGGGCCTGGCTCAAATCGCGGACCTGGCGGGCATTTTCGACGCCCTGGCGCGCCAGTTCGCCCAGCACGGCAATGGCCCCGGTGAGGATGGCCAAGGCCAAGATCACCTCCAAGAGCGAAAAAGCGCGGCGTGTGCGGCGGCTCATGGGACCTGGCCTCCGGATACGACCACCGGCCCGACGGTCACCACGCCGGTCAGCCCGCGCAGTGTCAACTCGATCGTGGAGCCGTCTTGATTGCAGAGCACGAGGCGTGAGTCAGTGGTGGTGCCGTCGGGCTGGAAGAGGAGGTCGGTGCAGGCCTGGGAGGCGCCGGGTTGGAGGCCCGACTGGCCGGCGAGGACGATTTGCTCCGCGCCCACAAAGGAGACGCCTTCGGGCAGCAGGCCGGTCTGCGGGTTGAAGTCGTCGGCGGCGAGTGTCTCGCCCTGCGCGGGGCCGGCGAGTGCCGTCTGGGCGTCCGCGGCCTGGGGGTCGGCCAGGGCCAAGGCGGCCAATTGCAGGCTATAGCGGTTGCCGCCGGGAGTGCAGCGGAAGAGGATGGTTTCGCCCGATTCCATGGCTTCGACCCGCGCTGTGACCCATTGGGCGCGGATCAGATCGGCGGCCTTGCGGAGCCGTTGGTCGGCCAAGGGGCGTTGCAGGGCAGGCCAGGCCAAAGCGGCGGCCGCGGCCAGGACCGCCAGCACGAGCAACAACTCGAGCAAGGTGACGCCGTGTGGCGGTCGGGGCCGGACAGCGCGATAGCGACGGAAAGGGCGACGGCACACATTTCTACCCTCGAAGCGACTGGCGGTCGCCGGGATGGCGGACACCGGCGTCTGCCACCCTCGGTCTACCGTTGGCGATCGGCAGTCGGGTGACTATTGCAGGGCCCAGTTGCCAATGTCGTCTGCGGTGCCGGTTTGGCCGTCGGGACCGGCGGACCAGACGTCATAGGTGTCGGGATTCATGCGGCCCGGCGCAGCGTAGTAATAGGGATTATCCCAGGGGTCCAAGGGGATCTGTTGATCGAGATAGGGGCCTTGCCACTTGGTGGGATTGGCCAGATTGGCGGGCGGAGTGCGCAGGGCCTCCAGGCCTTGGTCGTTGCTGGGATAGACGTTCAGGTTCATGCGGTACATTTCCAAGGGGGTCTTGAACAGACCGATCTGGCTCTTGGCGGCATTGACTTGGGCCTGGCGCTGCGCGCTGGAGTAGGTGCCGACCACCAGCGAGACCAGGATCACCAGGATGACCAGCACCAAGAGCACTTCGATGAGGGTAAAGCCCTTTCGCCGATGCGAACGACGCGTGCCGATTCGATTCATGTTTCGGGTCCTCGTATGACTATTGATGTTCAGAAAAGGAATGCAACACGAGGGTGGCGTTTGTGCGGAGAAACCGGGCTTCCGCTGGTCGCCCTGGCTGCATGACTTATCTGAGTGCCGATATTGGACGCAACTGCGTGGCGATGGTCGGTTTCCGATCTCTATTCTAATTCGCACCTGTACGAATCGCTATTGAATCGCCGAGCTGAGCCGGAGCACGGGCAGCAGCAAGGCAATGACCACTAACAGGACCACGGTGGCCAGGATCAGCAGGAGGATCGGCTCCAGCAATCGCACGGCCAGTTCCATGCGCCGCCAGGTTCGGCGTTCGAGCCCTTCGGAAATATCGAGCAATACGGTTTCCAGATTGTTGGCCTGTTCGGCCACGGCGATCATCTCCACCACGGTCACCGGAAAATGCCCGCAAGCGGCCAAGGGGCCGGCCAAGGGCTGACCGGCGGAGATATTCTCCGTCGCCTGGCGGATCGCGGCGGCCAGGATGCGATTGCCGGTGGCGTCGCTGGAGATATCCAGCGAGCGCAGCAGGGGCACGCCATTGTGCAGCAAGGTCCCCAACACGCGGCAGAAGCGGGCGACGGCCAATTGCAGCATGATGGGGCCAATCAGCGGCAGGTAGAGCCGGGTACGATCCCACCAGACGCGGCCCGCGTCGCTCAGGAAGTGGCGGCGGAGAAACCAGATTGCGGCGCCCGCGAGCACAAGCAAGATGAGACCGTAGCTGCGTAAGACGGCGCTGAAGGCCAGGAGCCAGTCGGTGACGGCGGGCAGTTCGCCGCGTTTGCGGAGTTGGGCGAAGAGGCCTTCGAAGTTGGGTACGAAGAAGACGAGCAAGACGGTGACCACGATAGCGCCGACGGCCATGAGGAACAAGGGGTAGGCCATGGCGCCCCAGGTGCGTTTTTTGAGGTCTTCCTGGGTTTCGGTGAACTGGGCCACGCGTTGCAGGACTTCTTCCAGGAACCCGCCTTCGCCGCCGGCCCGAACCATGCTGATGGGCATTTCGCCAAAGACGTGGGGGAAGCGGGCCATGGCCTCGGCGAGGGTGGACCCGTCTTCCACGTGACGATGCACGACTTCCAGCACGGCCGACAGCCCGGCGTGGGACGTCTGCCGGCGGAGCACCTCCAATGCGCGAAGCAACGGCACGCCGCTGCGGAGCAGGTCGGCGAGCTGGGCATAGGTGGTGGCCAACAACTGCGCGGGCACGCGGCGGACGGTCTTGTTGGTCGCCACGGGCGTGTTGGCTTCCACCTCCAGCGGGAACAGCGCCTGCGCGGAGAGCGCGGCCACGGCCTCCCGGCGATTGCCGGCCGAGACCGTGCCCTGGACCTTTTCGCCGGCGCCGGTTCGAGCCGTGTAGGTGAACTCGGGCATGGAGGGGGAAGGGATTAGGGATTAGGGATTAGG
>CALARR010000441.1 GCA_937889015.1 uncultured Planctomycetales bacterium
GGACGCGGCTTCCCGTACGCAGAACGCGCCGGCGGAGCCCTGCACCAAGTATAAAGCGCGGGACATCCAGAATGCGCGCGAGAACTTGAAACGGTACCGTTGGGCGAAGGACGTCGTGGAAAGCTGGAAGTCGGACGTGGAGGTCGCCTTGAGCCAGGACCGCCAGTGGCTGGAAGCGATGTTCCCCGACCTGACGCCCGGTTGTTCTTACGGCCAAAGCTGCCCGGCCTGCCTGGGTAAGCAGTCCATCCCAGGCGAGATGCCCTTGCGATGGAGGACCGATGCGCCGGAAGAGCTCAAGTGCAAGTATTGCGGCACGACCTACCCGAACCCGCGGTATCCGGAAACCGGCAAGCTCGTGTGTCCGAGGATGGGGCAGACGTTCACGTACTACGAGACCGAGGCGGAGCGTGCCAATCCCCAGCAGCGGGCCAAGTATGCTTTGCGGTGGAACAATCAGCCCCGCGAGACGAGCTTCAGCAGCACGATTCGGCACAACAAGGTGATATGGGCCACGAGCCAACTCCTGCCGCTGGCCAAGCTCTACGCCCTGACCGGGGAAGTCCGCTACGCCGAGCGCGCCGCGTGGCTGTTGAACCGCATGGCCGTTGTCTTTCCCAATTATCTCTATCACTCCTACGACGGCTCGATTGCTGACTGCCCCCCGGCCGAGGCTGCCGCGAACATGGGCACGCACGGGAGCGGAGGACGGTTTCCCAAGGAGGTGATCGTCCACGCCTACGGCCTGAACCGGCGGGGCGACTATGCGTTTCTTGGCAACGGTTTTGTCGGCGCGGGCCGGCTGTCGCCCCACGGTTCCGGCAGCGATGGGCCGCCGCTGTTGGCGGCCACGGTTGCCTATGATCTTATTCGCCATGCCTGCTATCCGGACGGTCGGCGCGTGATGGACGAGCCCATGGACCGCCGCATCGTCAACGACTTGATCCTGGCCGGCGCGGCGGACATGGATCACTACAAGGAGATCCACAACATGGCGGCCCCGAGCCGCGCGGTGAGCGCTGCCGTGGGCGTCCTCTTCCGTCAGCCGGAGCGAGTCCGTCGCGGATTGGAAGGCTTTCGACTTCTGTTGGAGGATCTCTACCACTTCGACGGCTTTTGTCGAGAATCTCCGGCCTACTCCGCCCAGCACCTGCGGCTGATGGCGAACATCCCTGTGATCCTCGACGGTTACTCGGACCCGCCCGGCTACCGGCCCGCTAAAGGAGAGCGATTGGAGCGGTTCGACCCCTTCAGCGCCGTTCCCCGCTATCGCCTGGCGCTGGAGAGCACGGTGCGCATGCTCGCGCCGGGAAATCGCCTTCCGCCGATCGGGGACACCCGAGCAGATGCCCTGCTTGAGTTCGATACCGTGGAAACGCTTGCCTGTCGGCACAGAGAACGCTACGCTCGCCTGCTGGAGGCCGTGCAGGGAGCGCCGCTTGAGAAGAAGGGAAGCGAATCGGCACTCTGGTACCGCCCGGCCGACCTTCGGTCCAGAGAAACGGGTTCGCTGCCGCTGCGCTCCGAGTGGTTTCCCGGTTGGCACCTGGCCGTGCTGCGCGGGGGTCGGCCGCAGGGCGATACGGCCTTCTTCTTCAACGCCACCGAACGCAACTGGACGGGCATAACCCGCCACCGCCAAGCGGATACGCTGAGCGTGAGCTTCTACGCCCACGGCGTCGAGCTTGCCTCCGATCGCGGCTATGTGTCGGGGACCGGCCATCCCGGACAACGCTGGGTTGCCTCCACCCTCGCGCACAACCTGGTCGCCGTGGACGGCAAGAACCAGTCCATCCGGGAGTGCGGGGCTGCTTTGGAATTGTTCGGCACGGCACAGGGCGTGGAGGTCGTGCAGGCCTCAGGCGTCGACCTCTATCCCCAGTGTACGGAGTATCGACGGACCTGCGCCTTGGTGTCCTTGCCCGCAGAGCAGACCTATGCGGTGGACTTCTTCCGCGTCCAGGGCGGCCGGCTTCATCAATACGCGTTCAACTGCAACGGCCGCCTGGTCCAAGTGAGCGGGCCCGACCCGCAGCCGGCCGACGACAAGATCGAGTGGCTGAGCAACCTGCGCGCGGTGAAGCCCACCGACACCCTGACCTGCACGTGGGAGCACAAGGGCGTCAAGCTGGACCTGGTGCTCCTGAGCATCAAAGACACCGTCGAGCGGTTCCTCATCGCCGACGCGCCGGGGTGGCGCCAGGCCACTGGCCCGGAGATGAAGAAGCCGCCCATCCAGCAGATCCTGGCAGAGAACCGCGCGCACGCGCCGGCGGAAGGCGCCGCCAGCCAGTACGCGGTCCTGATGGTGCCCTACAGGTCGGACCGCTCTCCCATCCTCTCCGCCCGGCTGTTGGAAAACGACTACGCCTCGGGGGCAATGGCCGTGGAAGTCAAACTCCAGGGGCGCACGGACTATCTTATCTCGACCAGGGACCAGACGCCGCGAACCTACGGCCCGGTGACCGCCGGCGCGCAGTTCGCCTTTGTCTCGCTGGATGCCCAGGGCCAGGTGGCAGGGTCCTGTTTGCTGGGCGGAACCAGCCTGAAGTGCGGTGCCCTGAGGCTCACCTTTCCACGCCCCAACACTCCGCTCAAAGTACGGTCGGTGGAGGAACGTACATTCCACCTGGCCGAGCCGCTGCCCGCCGGTCTCGGCCAGCCGGGCACGTATCTGCTGGCCGAAACCACCGGCTATGAGATCGAATCGACGACCAGAACCTCGATCACGGTGCGCGACTATCCGGCGATTCCGAGCGAGCGGGTGGTGGTGGGAAATCCGTGAGGCGAGTTCCAGGACGGACCGAACGGAGCCCTTACCAGTGTCCGTCTGATCAGCGCGTGACGGGCGACTTCGCGACGGCGACTTCTACGACCGCGTGATAGATCAAGCCGAAGTCTCGCCGGTCCCCCAGGTACTTGAGCATCGCCGCCAGGGACGGTCTGGCCGTCGCCACGACCTTTTCGCAACTCTGCTGCGTCTCAACCAACGTCTTCGGGTCGACCGCCATCTTGACCAGCTCGATTTCAACAGGTCTTGAGAAATCGACTCCCATCTTGGGGTGGAGCCATAACCCGAAGCGTTTGACGTTCGTCACCCGGACCCGAAACCGGTTGCCCCCCAAGTTCTCGGCCTCCGCCGCGCCCGCCCGCATCATGGAGCGTGTGTGCGCAGCGGCATTGCGCTGCGATCTTCGGCCATTCGCGTCAACGACAGAATCATAGACCCGGTTGGTGTTCCAAATCGTCTTGTCCACTGGCACGGCGTCAGGGCCGTGCTCCAGCACGCTTATCCAGAAACTGTGTGGGGAAGGTGGATAACGCTTGCTCGCCGCGCTGCCCCCCTGCGGCAAGACTTCCGGAGTGAACGGGGAAATTGCACAAACATGCGAACAGTAAGGATCGCGATTGACTGTTCTGCATAATTCAACGAGCGCTTCATAGTGCGGGCGGGCGAAATGCTGGGTGTGCGCGCCAATATACTCGGTGGAAACGTGCGGGACATCCAGCTCCTTCATCCGTGTGTGCGCATACCGTGTGTTGTTGACGCTGCGGCTCGCCAGATCAAACGCGCCGCGTCCCACGTAGATCAAAGTGCCACGGTGCCTTGGCCAGTATGCCCAAAACCAGCATGGCCCCATCGGCGCCATGACAGCGAACCGGTCGCTCTGGCGGGCCATGTGCCAAAACGTCCCTTCCCCGCCCATTGAAAATCCTGTCAGATACACACGGTTCGGGTCAATCGCGTAACGCGTGGAGTATTCCTCGATAATGGACTGTATGTGGATTTCACTCTCGGGATAAGACCACCTTTGATAGTTCATGGGCAGAGCGCTCGGGCAGGCCACGACAAAATCACCCCCGCGCATCAGGTCCATGCCCCATGAATCGCATTTCAGCAACTCTTGCGCAGCTTGATCGGTGTACTCCTTCCCGGCACCGCCGCCGTGCAGGTGGATCATCAGGCCCAGCGGCCGACGCGGATCATAGCTCTTCGGTACATAGACATAAGTTCGATGTTCTGTTCCGGCAGGCAAAGGCTCCATTCCTCTTGGAAGCTGCACCGGTCCGTCAGGAGCGGGAACGATGCGTTGCAGTCTTGCCCGAACAGCGGGAACCGTGAACTTGTCCTTCAACAGGTATCCTGTGGGCGCTCCTTTCCGGGGAACCGGTCGCAGGGCCAGTGCGATCTCATCAAGGCGTTCCCCGAAGGTCTCCGCTGCCTGCAGTATCCTCTGTCGTTTTGCCTCGTCTTCATCCTCCATATAGGCCCGTGCCAGCTTGAGCGCCTCGTCATAAGCCAATTCACGCGTCCCTGTCGCCCCCGCGGCCTGGAGCGGGATGGTCCGCGTCGGAATACTACTGCGCTGAACGGCTTTGGGCTGTTTCGGAACATTGTCTCCCGCCGCAACAGCCGCAATGTTGCCGGCTGTTTGCGGTCCCCCACTCTCAATGGCCCTTAGACAGCCATCTCCGCATCCCAGATACAGCAGTCCGTCGCCGCCCGGCACGGCGGAGGCGTAGATCCAGTCCTCAAAGGCGGCCAACGATTCAATCAATTTGCCGCTCTCCAGGGCGTAAGCGCGCAGTCTGCCGTCCAACCCGCCCACATACACCCTGCCGTCCGCGGAGATCAGCGGGGAGGAGTAGGTCGAGTCTGCCTCGGCCTGCCAGTCGACCACCGGCCTGCCGCCGACGACACGCACGGCGTAGAGTGTGCCCTCGAACGTCGAGACGAGCACGCGCCCGTCGTCGCTGACGGCCGGGGCGGAGGTCACTCGGTCCTTCAAATCAATCGCCCAGCGGAGTTTGCCATCGGGCGCGGCGGCGTAGAGATGGCCGTCCCAGGAGCCGAAGTAGATCGTGCCATCCGGCCCAACCGCGGGCGCCTCGGGGATATGACCGCTGGTGGTGAAACGGCGGAATTCCCGGCCCGGGTTGTCATTCTCCCGGAAACGGGCCGCGCTTCCTCTTTCCGGCCCAACGCTCCACTTCTCCTTGCCGGTTATGGCGTCCAACGCATGCAGGCGATTGTCGTACCCGCCGATATACAACGTGGCGCGGTCGCGGCTCAGGGCCGGCGAAGAGCTGATGAGGGCATACTCACCCGGGATCTCCCATCGGAGATTGCCGTTTCCGTCGAAGGCCGTCACCATGCGCGCATGGGTATCCCCAACGAAACAGATGCCACCGGTCACAAGCGGCGAAGCGCGCACTTCCCGGTTGGTCTGGAGCTCCCACTTGACACGTTTCTCGCTCCCTGGACTTGGATCCAGCGCCAAGATAAAACACTTCCCCCCACGCCGTCCGCAAGGCTGGTAAACCGTTCCATCGGGAGCCAACGCCGGAGAAGGCGAGAAGAAACCCTGATTTTCACTTGTCTTGCCGATGCCTCCTCTCGAAATATCGGTGTAGCGGCCGTCGGCGAAATTATGGTGCCAAAGCGCTTTGCCTTCCGGTGTGATGGCATAGAACTGAGCCCCGACGCCCACATAGATAAGTCCGTCCGAGGCAATCGCCGGCGAGGCAAGGAACTCCCGCGCCAGGTTCAATTCCCATTTCACGCGCATGTGGACCGGCCCCTGGTAAGGACTCTGGCCCGTGCGCTGGGGGTTGCCGCGGTACATCGGCCAGATGGCCTGGCGCCCCTCGTCTTTCGGTGCGCCCTGCGCAGGGGAAACCGTATCT
>CALARR010000442.1 GCA_937889015.1 uncultured Planctomycetales bacterium
TAGGGATTAGGGATTAGGGATTAGGGATTAGGGATTAGGGATTAGGGATTAGGGGGATCGCTGGGGTGCGGTCGGGAGGCTGGCCCTACGGCCGCTGCAACTGGCACGTGTGCTACTTGCGGAATAGGTTTGTCAGCTTAACGCATTGTCATCAAAAGATTTATTGCGATTTGTCTGCGGTGACGATGGTGGATAGGGGAGGCTGACGGGCGAGCGGCGACGGATTGCCCAGCGATGGGGCGAGGGGATCGCCGCGATCGAATATCCACACAATCGCCTTCTCGCTCGGAAGCTGGACGCCTATAATCCGCGGCCCTTGTGCGATGTTTGGGGTTGTCGTTGAGGAAGGTCTCAGTCAGTGAGCAGGATGCCCATGTTTGCGGTATTAGCACGGATGAAATGCGGCATGGTTCAAGGGCTGGTCCTGGCTGGTGTATTAGCGGTGGCGATCACTGGCTGCAATAACCCGGGACCAGCCAGCGTGCAACGGGCGCGGGCCCAGCGGTTCGATCCGTATCCGTCGAACGATTACGGGCCAGAAATCGTGGGTGGGCGTCCACAAGGCTATCAGAAGCCGTATGCGGAACCGGTGCGCAGTCAGTTTGAACGGTGGTCTTACGGACGGTCCCAGTCGCCGGATTAGTGTCGGCCGTCTCTCCACAAAGCCCGGCTCGTCTCAGTTCTGTTGAGTTGGGCCGCCGCCCGGTCCCTGTCAGAAGCGGGCCTTGCGCGGTATGATCGGGGGTCTGATTTTCCGGCCTCTCTCCCCCCGATATTGCTATGCCCGACCGGCCTCAACGACGACCGAAAAGTGTATCCAAGGACCGCCGCAGCCGCCCCGGAGGGGCAGGCGCGGGGGGTGCGGCGAGCGGTGTGCGCGCCGGCCGCAAGAGTGGGGGCCGCAGCCATCGCGGCTCGGCGGGGCGACCGAAGGATGTCGGAGCGGCGAAAAGGAGTGGGCAACTAGAAGCCCTGTCGAAAGAGACGGCACGCGGATTGACCGGCGGCCCACAGCGTCTACAGAAGGTGTTGGCCGCGGCCGGCATCGGCAGCCGCCGGCAATGCGAAGAGTTGATCCTGGCCGGACGCGTGGAAGTGGACCGCAAGGTCGTTACGGAGTTGGGGGTACGCGCCGACCCGGAAACGCAGGAAATCCGGCTCGACGGCGAAGTGCTGAAAACACCGCGTCAGACGCACCTGGTGTACTACGCCGTGAACAAACCCACGGGCGTGGTGTCGACGAGCCGTGACCCGTCGGGCCGCCCACGCGTGGTGGATCTGGTGCCGCAGGATCGCGCACGGTTGTTTGCCGTGGGGCGGCTGGACCTGCACAGCGAAGGGCTGATCCTGCTGACGAACGACGGCGAGTTGGCCAACCAACTCACGCACCCGCGCTACGGGATCGCCAAGACGTATCGTGTGCTGGTGGCCGGCAGCCCTGGTCCGGAGGTGCTGGAGCAGCTTCGGCAGGGCGTGCGTTTGGCGGAGGGCGTGGCGCGTGTGGAGCATGTCGTGGTCAAAGGTCACCATGGCAAGTCCACCTTGCTGGAGATGGTGTTGAGCGAGGGTAAGAACCGGGAGATCCGGCGGATCCTGGCGCGCGTGGAGCACAAGGTTCTGCAACTGGTGCGAATCGCGGTGGGGCCGGTGCGATTGGGCAAGCTGAGTCCGGGCGAGTGCCGGCGTTTGACCAGCGCGGAGGTTCAGGCTTTGCGCAGCGCGGCCAGGAAGCAACGATGAACGAGCAGCATCAGCACGCGGCCTTCGCCGATCAGGCGCGCCAGATCTCGGCGGCCATGGAAGAGAACGTGCGCTTGGCGACCGATACCTATCGATTGCGAGTGCACTGTCCGGAGATTGCCGCGAGGGTGCTGCCGGGGCAGTTCGTGATGTTGCGTCTGGCGGGAACGAACGATCCGCTGCTGGGCCGGCCACTAGCGGTGTACGACGTGCTGCGCGACGCGGAGGGGCGGGCGCGGGGCCTGGAGATTGTGTATCTGGTGGTGGGGCGCATGACGCGTCGCCTGGCCCAACTGCCGGCCGGCACGTTGCTGGACATGTGGGGACCGCTGGGCAACGGTTTTCCGCTGCGTGCGGCCGAGCACGTGGTGATCGTGGCGGGCGGGATCGGCGTGACGCCCTTCTTGATGTTGGCGCGGGAATATCTGGGGCAACAGCAGTATGGCAGCCCACCGCGGAGCATGCCCCGAGCGCAGCGAGTGTCGTTGTGCTATGGTGTGCGGAGCGGGGAGCATCTGGCCGGATTGGATGGGTTTCGCCAGTTGGGTGTGAACGTGCATGTGAGCACGGACGACGGCTCGTGCGGTCACCGCGGATTGGTGATCGATCTGCTGGAACCGTTGCTGGGCGATCCGCCCCGGACGTTGATCGTGGCTTGCGGTCCGGAGCCGATGCTCAAGGCGGTGGCCGAGTTGGCCGAGCGGCGCGATGTGCCGTGTCTGGTGTCGCTGGAGACGCCGATGGCCTGTGGGGTTGGGATCTGCTTCAGTTGCGTGTCGAAGGTTCGGGACGGGGCCGGCGGCTGGGACTATCGTCGGACGTGCGTCGAAGGGCCCGTGTTCGACGCGCGGGACGTGGAGTTGTAACGAGGCCTCAAGTCGCTGGCTATTGGGCATCAGGCTTCGGTGCGATGCGTATTGGCATCGCGACGGCACTCGGCCACAACATCGGGGGGCACCAGCCAGAGAGCCAGTGCGACCAAGCCCGGAACAATCAAGAGGTCATCCAGGTGGCCGATGCCCGGAATGAAGTCAGGGATGAGGTCAAAGGGGAGCAACGTATAGGCTATGGCCAGTAGCAGGCACCACCTGGCCAGTCTGGGCGTGCGCGGATGCCGCGCCACTGCCCGGTAGACGGCCAGTTCGCGTTTGAGGGCTGCGGCGAGGTGCCGCAGCCGGCGCAACGCGCGCCGCGTCAAGACGGTTTGGCGCCGCTCTTCAGAGTGCGGATCGCGGCCGAGAGGCGGCTCTTGGTGCGTGATGCCGCATTGGGATGAATCAGCCGTTTGGCGCCGGCCTGATCGAGCTTGACCGTGGCCACCTGGAATTCGGCCTGGGCTTTGGCTAGGTCGCCCGCCTTGACCGCTTCGCGGACCTTGCGGACCTGAGTGCGGATGGCGCGCTTGGCCGAGAGGTTGCGTTCGTGGCGTTGGGTGTCCTGCTTGAGCCGCTTGGCAGCGCTTTTGGTCTGGGGCATGGCGTTGGTCTTCGGTTCCTATTGTGGTTTAGGGCCCCCCGCGTCGGAGGGTGTGTACAGGCAGTTGGGAAAAGACAGATTTTACCCCGAACCTGGGCTGGTCGCCAGAGGGGGAGAGCCGCCGAATTTTTCCCAAATCTTGGATGGTACGGGTGTGGGCTATTCTGCGGGGGGGGCGTCGTCGGGGGTTTGTTGTTCGGGTTTTTCGGCTTTGTCGAGCTTCTCGACTTTAGCCAACAACTCGGACACGTCCTTGTAACCGAAGTCGAGCTGGGCCAGTTCGGTGAGATACTTGTTGGCCATTTCCTTTTCCTTCAGGACGATGGCTACCCGACCGGTGCTGTAAAGGGCTTCTTTGCGGTGCTCCAGATCCCGCTCGGGGATTTCTGCCAGGGCCATCTCGAAGTGGCTCATGGCCAGGCGCAACTGCTTGATGTGCTGGAAGCACTGGCCGAGGGCCAAGAGGCAGGCGCCCTTGCGACGGGGTTCGTTCTTGGCGATTTGAAAGAGCTTGATGGCCTCGTTGTACTCGCCGACCCCCTGGTAGCGGCGTCCCAACTCGTACTTGAACATCAGGTTGTTGGGATAGCGTTCACAACGGTGCTTAAAGACCTCCAGTTCCTTGAGGCGGAACTTCTTCTTCAAGCGGCGGTATTCCTGCTGGGCCTCTTCGTCGCCGCTTGCGGCCTTTTGCTCCGCATCATCCACGCGTCGCTGCAGGATGAGGACTTGCACGTCGAAGAGTTTTTCGCGGATGTCCAGGTCCCCGCCGGAGACCTCAAGAGCCTTGGTCAGCACGGGTTCGGCGTCGGCGTGACGGTCGGCCTTGATGTACAGGTCGGCCAGTTCCCTATATGCGGCGACTTCCTGTGGGGCCTGGGCGATCTGGCGTTTGAGGCGTTGTTCGGGCGAGCTTTCGGCGGACTGGCCGGTTGGGGTCCGAGAGCCGTCGGCGGCCGGCTTGGCCCCGGCGGCATCGTCGCCGGTCGTGCGGACCTGCTGTTTTCGCATAGTGAGGTTGGTGATTTCGCGACGAATGTCTTCGTCGTTAGGGCGGACCTTCTCCACTCGGTGCAGGCAGGCGATGGCCTGGTCGTACTCACCACGGCGCGCCAGAGAACGGGCGCACTGCTTGTTGATGGCGGGATCCTTGGGGCGGGCATCCAAGGCCGATTTGAGGCATTTCAGTTCGGTCTTGTCGTACTCGGGGCCCTGGTTTTCCGCGGCCGTGGCCAGGGCGCAGAGGGCTCCGGTATCCCACGGATTGAACTTCAGCACTTCCAGGGCGTGTTTGAGCACGCCGGCCCAGTCTTGCTTGGAAACGGCTTTTTTGACATTACCGCGAGCCCCGGCCGCGGTCAGGAAACCCAGGATGTAGCCCTTGCGATTATTGTTGTATTTGCGTTGCAGGTTGGTCAGGAAGGCCTCGAGGTACTCGACCGTGGCGAAGTCGTTGGTGACGCATTGGCTGAGCAGGTCGGTGGCGTAGTCATGGTCGTAGCCGTCCTGCGCCATGTGCTTCCTGGCGTGTTCAAAGCAATTTGCTGCCCGTTTCCGCCTGGCCGAATCTCCCGAACGATCTGCGCTTGCCATCAGCTCGATCTCGTGTTGGTGTTGGGGGTGTTCGGAGAAGAAGGGCAGCGGAGGCCGCCGTCTTCTCCGAGGATCAGGGCTGCCGTTGGGGGCCCCGCGGTGTCACTAGTCTGAGGATTTCTGATGTTGGCCCGGAGAAGGACCCGACAAGTCAACTCGCCTGACTGGTGGCCTTCCGCTGATCGGCCGCGGTCCGTTTGCCGTGCCAAGGTCCATGAAGTCGAAAAGGAGGGGAGCATTCCCCCTCTGCCGCCGAACCGCAGCACCGCGTTGGCGCGGCCAAGAAAGGGCAGAAGAGGTATTTCTCCCCACGGATGGTCTTTTCCCGACAAGGGGATGATACTATCTTCCTATTCTACCACCTGCCCTGGCCAACACAACGCCCCGCCCCCCGGCGGCCCGGTGTGCTCACCGGGCCCAAGACGGCGTGGAACCGCGCGAGGCCGCGCGTGTTGCGCGGCTGCATGGCGTGCGACTTCCCTCTTGGGGCCAAGTGAAGGAGAGATCGCTGTGTGTTGATCGGGCGCGATCCAGACGATGGGACCATACAGGCGTGATGAGCGAAATGCCCAAATCCAAGTCGGGTAAGGTTTTTCTTGTTGGAGCCGGGCCCGGCGATCCGGGGCTGATTACGGTCCGCGGGGCCGAGTGCTTGGGGCGGGCCGAGTTGATCCTGTTCGACTATCTGGTCAATCCCTTGGTGCTGGAACATGCGTTGCCGGGGGCGGAGCGGTTTTGCCTGGGGCATACCCATGGAGGCCGCCAGGTGGCCCAAGAGGAGGTCAACCGGCGGATGATCGCCGCAGCGCTGGCCGGGAAGACGGTCGTACGCCTGAAATGTGGCGATCCCACGGTGTTCGGCAAGGGGGCGGAGGAGACCGAGGCCCTGAGTGCCGCCGGGATCGCCTACGAGATCGTGCCGGGCGTGACGGCGGCCCTGGCGGCGGCCGGCTACGCAGGCATTCCGATCACGCATGGACGGTTGGCTTCGGCGGTTGCCTTTGTGGCGGGACAGGAGCGTGCCGAGAAGGCCGAACCGGCCCTCGATTATCGAGCCCTGGCGGCGTTTCCAGGAACACTGGTGTTCTACATGGGCGTGACCAGTGTTCAGAAATGGAGCCGGGCGTTGATCGAGGCGGGCAAGGCAGCGGACACACCTGTGGCCGTTATCCGCCGTGCCACGTGGCCGGAACAGGAAACGGTGCGCAGTACGCTGGGGCAAGTCGCCGAGACGCTGCGCGCGAGCAGGTTGCGTCCACCGGCGATCATTGTGGTGGGCGAGGTGGCCGCGTTGGGGGCGGATGTCTCGTGGTTCACAGCGCGGCCGTTGTTTGGCGTGCGCGTGCTTGTAACTCGGCCAAGGGGGCAGTCTGGAGATCTGGTACGGCGGCTGGCGGATCTGGGGGCCGAGGTGTTGGTGCAGCCGGCGATCCGGATCGAGGAGCCGGCGGATTGGGCGCCGGTTGACAGGGCCTTGGATCACATGGGCCAGTATGACTGGCTGGCGTTTTCCAGTGCGAATGGAGTGGAATACTTCTTGCGGCGATTGTTTCATAATGGCTGGGACTTAAGACATTTGGCGGGGACGAAGCTGGCCGCGATCGGGCCGGGCACGGCGGAGGAGTTGGCGGCTCACCACTTGCGGGCCGATTTGCTGCCGGCGGAGTATCGCGCGGAGGCCCTGGCGGAGGAGTTGGGGCAGCGTGCGGCCGGGGCGCGGGTGCTTTTGGTGCGAGCGAGCCGCGGCAGGGAGGTCTTGGCTGAGCGTTTGCGGGCGGCGGGGGCCCGGGTGGAGCAGGTGGTCGTTTATTGCAGCACCGACGAGCCGGCGGCGGATCCGGAGATAGTCCAGCGGCTGACGGCGGGCCGGATCGACTGGATCACGGTGACCAGTTCGGCCATCGCCCGCTCGTTGGCGGCCATGTTGCCGGCGGGCGGGCTGCGCAAAGCACGATTGGCGAGCATCAGCCCGGTAACGACCCAGACGCTGCGGGAATTGGGGCTGGAGGCCGCTGCCGAGGCCGAAGTGTACACCCTGGAAGGGCTGGTGCAGGCGATTTTGCGGCAGGAGAAGGGCTGGTCTTGATTGTGGCGTGGGACCTTTGGCAAAACGGTCGCAGGTTGCTACAATCCGGCATCGAGGGGGATGTATCCGAGCCATGCCGTTGGCCGGCTGCGCCGAGCGACGGCATGCCGCCCACCGGCTCGGGCGTCACAACGGGATTTTGCGTTGTGGGGCCCATTCAACACAAGGCGATGCACGCATGGCATGCGAGACGGCCGAAATCGGCGCGATTCCCGAGCACTGGAACCGCCGCCACTTGTTGGGTTTGGAGGATCTTTCGGCCGAGGAGATCACGACGATCCTCGACAAGGCCGTGCAGTTCAAGCGGACGGTAGCCGCTGGTGAGCGGAAGCTGGGACTGTTGTCGGGGAAGACCTGCGTGACGCTGTTCTTCGAGAACTCGACGCGCACGCGGACGAGTTTTTCGCTGGCCGCGCGGCGGTTGGGAGCCGATACGATCGATTTTTCGGCTTCGGCCAGCAGCCTGTCGAAGGGCGAGACGATCATCGACACGGCCAAGAACATCGAGGCGATGGGAATTGAGGCGGTGATCGTACGGCACCGCACGCCGGGCACGCCGCACCTGCTGGCCCAGAACCTGCGGTGCGCGGTGCTGAACGCCGGCGACGGGCCGCACGAGCATCCGACGCAGGGACTGCTGGACATTCTGACGATTCGGGAACGGTTGGGCCGGCTGGAGGGGCTGACTGTGGCCCTGGTGGGCGACATCGCCCACAGCCGCACGGCGCGTTCGAACATCTGGGGGCTGAAGAAGCTGGGAGCGCACGTGATCGTGTGCGGTCCGAGCACGTTGGTGTCGCCGCAGTGGGAAGAACTGGGGGTGGAGGTTTCGTACAGCCTGGACGCGATTCTGCCGCGAGTGGACGTGCTGAATCTGTTGCGGATCCAGTTCGAGCGGCAGACGATGCGGCCGTTTCCTTCGGTGCGCGAGTACGCGCACTTGTACGGGATGGACAGCCAGCGGCTGTCGCGAACCAAGGAGGGGATTCTGGTTCTGGCCCCTGGTCCGATCAACCGCGGGGTGGAAGTTACGCCGGACGTGGCGGACGGACCGCACTCGGCGATCCTGGAGCAGGTGAACAACGGCCTGGCGGTGCGGATGGCCGTGCTGTGGCTGCTGATCGGGAATCGAGGGTAAACAAGTCGAACATTCAATATCCAACAGCGAAGAGCCTTGCGAACATGTCTTCCATCTTGATCCAGAACGGCCGAGTGATTTGCCCGCGTCAGGGCATGGATCGCGTGACCAACCTCTCGATTCGGGACGGGCAGATTGCGGCCTACGACGCGCCGGCGGAGGGGCACGAGACGGTCATCGCCGCGGCGGGGAAGATCGTGGCGCCGGGCCTGATCGACATGCACGTGCATCTGCGCCAGCCGGGGCGCGAGGAGGACGAGACGATCCGCACGGGGACCATGGCGGCGTTGGCGGGCGGGTTCACCTCGGTGGCCTGCGTGCCGAACACCGATCCGCCGATCGACACCCAAGGCACGGTGCAGTTTGTGCGGTCGCTGGCGGCCAAGGCTGACAACTGCAACGTGTTCGTGTTGGGCTGCGTGAGCAAGGACCGCGAAGGCAAGGAGTTGTCGGAGATCGGGTTGTTGGTCGAGGCGGGCGCGGTGGCGTTCACGGACGACGGCGCGCCGGTGTACGACGCGGAGTTGATGCGGCGCGCGTTCGAGTACTGCCTGATGTTCGACAAGCCGGTGCTGAATCACGCCGAGATTCGCGAGTTGACCCAGCAGGGCGTGATGCACGAGGGGCTGGTGTCGCTGGTCTTAGGGTTGCCGGGCATTCCACCGGCGGCCGAGGACGTGATGACCAGCCGGGACATCGCCCTGGCCGAGGCCACGGGCGGCCGGCTGCACATCATGCACGTCTCGACCAGCGGCAGCGTGGAAGCGATTCGCCGGGCGAAGCGCCGCGGAGTGAAGGTGACCGCCGAGGTGACGCCGCACCATTTGAGCCTGACCGACGAAAGCCTGCGGACGTTCGACTCGAACTACAAGATGAACCCGCCGCTGCGCGGACGCGAACACGTGAATGCCTGTATCGCCGGACTGGTCGACGGCACGATCGACGTGATCGCCACGGACCACGCCCCGCACTCCAAAGAGAAGAAGATGCAGGAGTTGGATCGGGCCCCGTTCGGGATCGTGGGCCTGGAGACGGCCTTGGGACTGGTGGTCACCAAGCTGATTGAGCCGGGGCATCTGGATTGGCCTACGGCCCTGTCGAAGATGACGATCGGGCCGGCGCGGATTCTGGGGGTGAGCAAGGGGACGCTGGCGATCGGGGCCGACGCGGACGTGACGATCATCGATCCGGACGTGCGCTGGACGGTGGACCCGAGCAAGTTCTATTCGAAGAGCACCAACACGCCCTTTGCCGGCTGGGAGCTGCGCGGCCGGGCCGAGACGGTGATCGTGGGCGGCCGGGTGAAGTTCCGGCGCTGAGCGGCGTGCTGCCGCCATTCCGCAGGTCAGGCACGCCTGTGCCTGACGGTTTCCGGTCGTTCTTGATTATGTCGGGCGCAGGCGCTCGACTGTTTTCTGTCCAGGAGCACCAGGGATGCACCGTGGTTGTTTGTGGCTGTCGCTGTGGATGGTGCTGGCAGGGACCGCTGCCGGCCGGGCCGAGACGTTCGACGTGCGCCGCTTTGGCGCCAGGGGGGACAAGGAGAGTTTGGACACGGCCGCGATCCAGGCGGCGGTGGATGCCTGCTTGAAGGCGGGTGGCGGCACGGTGCTCGTCCCGCCGGGCGACTACCGTTGCGGCACAATCCGCCTGGGAAGCCATCTGAGATTCCAGGTCGAAGCCGGAGCGACCGTGTGGAGTAGCACGCAGAAGGACGATTATCGAGGCGATCGCTGCCTGTTGCTGGCACGCGAGGCGGAAGGCCTGACGATTTGCGGGCCTGGGACGCTGCGCGGTCTGGGTGAGGGGCCGTTGGGGCGGCTGGCCGACAAGAGTGACGCGAAGATGCCCGCTTTTCGGCCGGGTATCCTGCGATTGGAGAACTGTCGGGACGTGGTCGTGCGGGATCTGCGCGTCCTGTACAGCGACACCTGGACCCTGCACTTTCGGTTCTGTGAGAATGTGTTGATCGAGGGGGTCGAAATTGACAACGAGTACTTGCATGTGAACTCCGACGGCATCGACCCGGTTTCCTGCCGCAACGTGCGGATCGCCAACTGCCGGATCGTGGCCGGCGACGACTGCATCGTGTGCAAGACGGCCGAGGGCAAGCCCTGTGAGCACATCGCCGTGAGCAACTGCACCCTGGAGAGCATCGGCACGGCCGTGAAACTGGGTACGGAGTCCAGCGGCGACTTTCGCGACATTCGCTTCTCCGGCTGCTCGGTCCGCAACTCGGGCGTGGGAATCGGGCTGTACATGAAGGACGGCGGAACGATGGAGCGGATCGCTTTCTCCGATATGGACCTGGAAGTCTTCTCGCCGCGGGGGCTGACCAACGTGGAGAAGTCGTTGTTTCCAATCTTCATCGACATCGAACGCCGTCACAAGGATTCGAAGGCGGGCAAGATTCGCGATGTAACCTTCGCGAACATTCGGATCTCCAGCGGCCTGGGCGCGCTGATCCAGGGCATGCCGGAGAGCCCGATCGAGAATCTGAGCCTGTGCAACATCCATTTTCGGGCGACCAGTCCGGTCGATCAGAGCGAACGGCGGAAACGCGTGGGCGGTCGGCGCACCATGCGCGACGAGCGGGACACGCTGTACAGCCAGTTGCCGGCCTGGTTGGCCGTGGCGCACGTGAATCGCCTGGTCGTGGATCAGCTCAGCGTGTGCGTTGCGCCGGAGGAGTTTGCGCGGTTTCCGCGGTCTGTTCTGTATGGTGCGAAGCTCGAAGACGTCCAGGTGAAGAACATCTCCCGGCAGCCGGCCGAGGCCGAAGGGACGCCCCCGGTCGTGGTGTTTCAGGACTGCCTGCGAACACGGCTGGCCGAGTAGGCAGGGAAGCTGCATGTCGCTGTTGATTGATGGCTACAACTTGTTGAACGCGACGGGGATCGTGGGGAGCGGACGGGCACGGACGAGGTTGGAGGCCTCGCGGCGGGCCTTGTTGAACTTCCTGGCGGAGCACCTGAGCGCTGCGGAGGTGGCGCGGACGACGGTGGTGTTCGACGCCACACATGCTCCGCCGGGATTGCCACGCGTGGCGGACTACCGCGGGATGACCGTGCGGTTTGCGGCCCGAGGCAGCGATGCCGACAGCCTGATCGAGGAACTGATCGAGGCCGAGCCCGATCCGCGGCACTTGACGGTGGTGTCGAGCGACCATCGGTTGCATCGGGCCGCGCGGCGGCGCAGGGCGCGGGCGGTGGATAGCGACGTGTGGTACGAGGAACTGACACGCATGCCGCCGGAGACGCCGCCCGACCCTGCGGTGGAGCGGCCACCGGTGCCGTTGCTGGCCGAAGACGTGGAGTACTGGATGCGCCAGTTTGGCGAGCCGTCGACCCTGGATGCGTGGCTGACGGAAGGGACAGCGGAAGAAGCGGCCGAGGACGCCGAGGCGTCGGGAGACGAGCCGGCGGAAGGGGCGGATGAGGGGGAGAAGCCGGGTCTGGATGAACTGGACGACATCGGCAACCCCTTCCCGCCCGGCTATGGTGAAGAGGAAGAGCACGAAAGCTGAGAGGCCAACGGCGTCAGGCCTGCGGGTAGTTCCAGGGCGCGCGGTAGGGGCGGCGGAGGAGCTGATTGGCTTGGGGATCGCCCAGGCATTGCTGTTGGTCGCCATCCCAGGCGACGCTGCGGCCGAGCTTGAAGGAGAGCATGCCCAGCAGTGCCGCGGCGGTGGCCCGGTGGGCGGACTCGATGTCGCCGGCGGGGCGGCGTTTGGCGGCGATGCTCTGGAGGAAGTCGGCCCAGAAGAGCTGCAGGTTGTGGCCGTCGGGCATCTGGAGTTGGGCGTCTTCGTGGATCGGGGCTTGCTTGGAGTTGGCGGGGTAGAATGTCCAGCCGTCGCGCCAGCCGAGGTGGAACGTGCCCTTGGTGCCGAAGAACTGGCAGCCGATACCGCTCTTTTCGCCGCCGCTGCCGCCGAACTGGCGCTGCTCCCAGGTGAGCGTGAAGGACTCGAACTGGTAGGCGGCGATGAGCGAATCGGGCGCGTCGGTGGTTTGTTCCTTGTCGTTCAGCACGGGCGTGCCGCGGACCGGCCGGCCACCGGTGGCATAGACCTTGCGCGGATACTTCTCTTCGGTCCAGGCGAGAACCTGGTCCAGCCAGTGCACGCCCCAGTCGCCCAACTGGCCGTTAGCGAAGTCGAGGAAGTGCCGGAATCCGCCCGGATGGATCTTGCGATTGAAGGGGCGCAGCGGGGCGGGGCCGCAGTAGAGGTCCCAGTTCATGCCGTCGGGCGGTGGGCTGTTGGGGGTGGGCGATTCCTTGGCTCCCTGGCCGTAGCAGAAGGCGCGGACCATGCCGATCTCGCCGACACGGCCGGATCGCAGGAACTCGAGACCGGAGCGGTAGTGCGGCCCCACGCGGCGATGCAGACCGACCTGGACCAGGCGATCGGCCTGGCGCGCGGCGGCAAGCATGGCCCGGCTTTCGTCGATGGTGTGGCTGGTGGGCTTTTCGACGTAGACGTGGGCCCCGGCCTGCAAGGCGGCGATCGTGGCCAGGGCGTGCCAGTGGTCGGGCGTGGCGACGATGGCAATTTCGACCTGCTGCTGGGCGAGCAACTCGCGGAAATCCTGGTACGTGCGCGGCTTGTCCCCGGAGAGGTCTTCCACCTTCTCCGCGGCCAGTTCCAGGTTGTCGGGGTCCACGTCGCAGAGGGCGACGACCTTGGACTGACCGGCGGACATGGCCTCGGTGAGGATGTTCATGCCCCACCAGCCGCAGCCGATCAAGGCCGTGCGGTACTTCTTGGATTTTCCGTCGGCGTGTACGGCTGGGGTGCTACGGTCGTGGGGCGTGGTGCGCGTCGGAGAGTTATCTTGGGCACACACAGCCGGGGCGGCCAGGCCGGCTGCGGCCAGGGCGGCTTGCAGGAAGTCGCGGCGCGGGAGCGGCATGGCCCGGAATCCGTGATGAGGGTGATTCTTGGTCATGGGATGGAGTTGCCTGTGCGGTGGTCGGTGCGGAGACGCTACTTGCGGACGTCCAGGCAGACCAGTTCGCCCTCGGCGCTGCGGCAGTAGATCCGGCCGTTGCTCAGGACCGGAACGGTCCAGCATTTTCCGCGGAGCACCTGGGCCCGTGCGAGGGGCTGGAGGCTTTCGGGCGAGACGCGGGCGATGATCAGTTCGCCCTGCTCGCCCTGGATGATGAGCCGGCCCGGGCTGGCCGTCAAGGCCGCGGCCTGAATGCCGTCGTCCGACCAGCGGACCTCGCCGGAGTCAAAACTGAGGCATTTCAGACTGCGTTTGTGGGGGGCGTCGCCATCGATGCCGTAGAGGTGGCCGTCGATCAGCACGCAGGAGCTGAACTGGGCGCGCAGGTCCTTGTTCGACCAGAGGACTTCCGGTTCCTTGTCGGAGAGTTTCAGCAGGGCGGCACCGCGGCTATAGCCGGAGCAGAGGAAGACCCGATCGCCGAGGACGATGGGATCGGTGGCGTTGCAGCCGAAGCTGGTGACCCAGCGATGCCGCCACCATTCCTCTCCCGTTTGGATGTTGACGGCGTGGAATTTTCGCCCCGAGGCGATCAGGGCGTACCATTGCCCGGCATGCTGGAAGGGCAGGGGAGTGGTGTAACCGGCGTCTTTGTCGGCCGATTTCCAAAGCAGCGTGCCAGTGGATTTGTTCACGGCCACGCCCGCCTCGCCAACGGCCAGCAACAACAAGTCGCCATGCACCAGCGGCGAGCCGGAGAAGCCCCATCCGGGGACGCGGAGGCCGGTCGTTTCGCGGAGGTCGTTGGACCAGCAGACACGGCCGGTGGCGGCGTCCAAGGCGAAGAGAAGGCCTTGGCGGCTAAGCGTGTAGACTCGGTCCCCATCGACTGTGGGCGTGGCGGTGGGGCCGCCCTCGAATTCCCGGTCGTCCAGAGGGGCGTCGTACTTGTGCCGCCAGACTGCCGTGCCGCTGGCCGCTTCGAGGCAGTGCACGGTGTCGTGGTCCTCCTCGTTGCCCATCGTATAGAGACGTCCTTGGGCAATTGCGACGGACGAGAACCCGACGCCTAGCGGCGTCTTCCAGGCGACAGGCGGTCCGGACGCTGGCCACTGAACTTTCCAGTCGCTCTCGGTGGAAATGCCGTCCAAACGTGGACCGCGCCAGCGATACCAGTCTTCGCCGCGGACCGGAGCAACGAAGCTGAGCGAGGCGGCAGCGGCAACGAGAATCAGGAGGGTGCGTTTCATGGGGGACGGAAGGCGGTTGGAGAGGATTATTGGGTCCTGCATAGCCAATGAACCGAGGCGACCATCGGGAGCCCGGTCTTCCCGGCCTTTCGTTGGTCGGCCGGGGCCATGTGACAATGCAGAGAGCGATCGAGCCGGTGTGCCGCAGCCCAGCATAACCGGGCCATCGCGGGTCGTCGAGTGAAACACGGTTCAGAGGAATAAGAAAATCTAATAGTGTCTATTACTAAAATACACGATTCATAATTCAACTAGGGTCATTAGAATTGAACTTTTCGATGCTGCCAGGGCCGCTGGTCAGGGATTCGCGGTCTTGCGTTTCTTGCCTCTCGGGCAGGGATCGAATGCAGAATCGTGCCAAGGAGTGCGTTGCGATGAGTCTCCGGACCGTCCTTCCGGACGTCGACATGAGCACGGAGTACGGCCGTGCGCATCCGATGCGGATGCGCTTGCCGATCTTCGCAGGGGCCTTAGGCTCGAAGGACGTGGCCCGAATGCACTGGGACGGCCTGGCGGCCGGGGCGGCTGTGTGCGGGATCTCGTTGGTGGTCGGCGAGAACGTGTGCGGGGTTGACCCGGAGTTGGAGGTGGACGGAGCGGGACGGGTCGTGTGTTCGCCGGAGATGGAGCGGCGTGTGCGGCTGTACCGGCAATGGAACGAAGGGTACGGGGAGATCGTCGTGCAGATGGGGGCCGAGGACGCGCGGCTGGGGGTGGCCGAGTACGTGGTCCAAAGGCTGGGCGTGGAATCGATCGAGCTGAAGTGGGGCCGCAAGGCGAAGTGCGTCAAGACTGGCGATCTGGCACGGGCGGTGGAATTGCGGCGGCGGGGCTACGTTGTGATTCCCAATCCGGAATCGCCGGCCATGCAGGCCGCATTTCGGGTTGGCGCGATCCGTGAGTTTGAGGTACACGGCCGGCGTGGATTCGTGGACGAAGAAGGGTTTCTGCGATCCGTGGAATCCTTGCGCGAGTTGGGCGTCAAGCGGATCTTGCTCAAGAGCGGCGCTGCCAGTGCGCGCGAATTGATGCTGACCATGAAATGGTCGTCGCAGGCGCGGGTTGATCTGCTGACAATCGACGCGGTGAACGGCGGCGCCGCCCCAGGTCCGGGGCGGATCGCCCAGGAGTCGAGCCGTGGTGCGCTGGACCTGCGGACGACGGCCGGCAGTTATGCGCAGAAGCTGGCGGCGAGGGGCGCGTGGGTTTCCGATCTGGCGCTGGCGGGCGACTTTCTTGGCGCGGCGCAGATTTTCGGGATTCTGAGCCAGGGTGGGCCCGGTTTTCGCGCGGTGTGCTTGGGCCGGGCTGGGATGATCGCGAGCGTGGCTGGTGATGATCTGGAGACGATGATTCGTCATCGTCTTCTGGGCCAGGGGGAGCCATTGCCCCGTGGAGTGGACGCGCTCGGTGCGCGGCGGGACGAGGTATGGGCAAGCTACGAGGCGCTGCAGGAGCGATTTGGCGCGGCGCGGATGAAGCGATTGCCTTTTGGCGCGATTGCCATGTGCGCCTTCGTGGACAAGTTGAAGGCCGAGCTTGCGCAACTCATGAGCGAAGCCCGTCGCGGCCGGCTGGGGGCGAGGGGTGAGAGGTGAGGGGCGAGAGGCGAGAGGCGAGAGGCGAGAGGCGAGAGGCGAGAGGCGAGAGGCGAGAGGCG